>JBFMEF010000094.1:0-25070 GCA_040753495.1 Candidatus Zixiibacteriota bacterium | reverse complement strand
ATTCCCGCCGATTCAGCGACGATTCGATAGTGATTTTGCGGATTGGACAGGAATCTGGATACGGATTTTGGTGATGGAATCGATGAATGGTAGCGATAGAGGAAAGACTCACCAGGTGGGTGAGGCACCAAGGCCCATCAAAATCTATGACTGTCAAAACCCCCACTCGCGCCACGCGGTGCACACAAGGCTCGGGGGGATTTTGACCTACCCGGCTCGCAGAGCGAATGGTGAAATGGTCGGACGACGAATAACATCCTTCCATAATTGACGATTCTGTTTGTTTCTCCAGATTCCCCCCAGTTTGTCTTCTTGACCCCTTCAGCCCATTGTATTAGATTCTCTCTTACAGCTGAAAAGAATAAATCTATCGGCTGTTAAGATCAGGAGTAAGTAAGGCAATTATATCTGAGTTTTGAAAGGAGTCCTTAGATGCCGTTAGCATCATTACGCGACATGTATAAGCCGGCCAATGCGCAGAAATATGCGATTGGGCAGTTCAATGTCAACAATCTGGAGTTTGTGCAGTCGGCTCTGGAAGCGGCGCAGGAGATGAATTCGCCGATAATCCTGGCGGCGTCAACATCGGCGCTGAAATATGCCGGTTTTGAATATCTGGTAAATATTGTGCGGACCGGTTCGGCGAAACTGACAGTGCCGGTGGCGCTTCATCTGGACCATGGGGCATCGATAGAAGACGCCAAGAAGTGTATTGACGGCGGGTTTACCTCGGTAATGATTGATGCCTCGCATGAGACCTTCGAAGAGAATATCCGCATCACCAGAGAAGTGGTGAAGATGGCGCATCCGAAGAATATCGCGGTGGAAGCGGAATTGGGGCGTCTGGGCGGGATAGAAGATGATGTCAAAGTCTCGGAGCGGGAGGCGTTTCTGACCGACCCGAAACAGGCGGAGCAGTTTGTGAAAGAGACCGGCTGCGACGCCCTGGCGGTGGCGGTCGGGACCTCGCATGGCGCTTACAAGTTCAAAGGGGAAGCAAAACTGGCGTTTGACCGGATAGAGGATATCAAGAAGCGGGTGGGGATACCGCTGGTGCTTCACGGGGCAAGCGGAGTCGGGCAGGAACTTCTCGACAAAGCGCAGAAATACGGCGCGAAACTTCCGGGCGCCAAAGGGGTGCCGGATGAGGCATATAAAACGGCCATATCGCTCGGGATAAATAAAATCAACATCGACACCGACCTGCGTCTTGCCTGGGTCGGCGCCGTGCGCGAAGTGCTGGCGAATAAGCCGGAAGAGTTTGACCCGCGCAAGATTCTGGGTCCGGCGCGGGAAGCGGTCAAGAAGGTGATTATCGGCAAGATGCAGTTGTTCGGGTCGGCCGGGAAAGGTTGAGAGCGGGGTTCGGTCGGGATATGGTTCCCGACCGGGCGGTAGGAAGTGCGTCAGTTCACGCTCCGACAGGAGTCGGAACTAAGAATTGACGCAACTGGATGCAGGGGTCGACCCGCGTGACGACCCAGAATCATCCCCGTTTCGATCGGGGGATGATTCCAGCAATGGGCGAACGCGCCGGTTCGCCCCTAAGGAAGAATGTCAAAACCCCCGCTCGCGCCACGTTATGACCAGATGGCTCGGGGGGATTTTGACCGACTTCACTACGAATTGACGCAATGCGGGAGAGTTCCGTCAGGAGGTCCCGCTTGAAGCGGGACTGACGTCGCGGGAGAACCGTAAATGTAATCCACCAGCAGATGGGGAGATCTGCCAGGCACGAAATAAAGGAAAGAGCGGCAGGTCACAATTTTACGCCGCAAGAGCCAGGGATGAATCTGCTTTGCAGATTTCAGCGTAAAATCAAGACCTGCCGCAACGGTAAACGCGCATCGGTTCGCCCCTACGGAAAAATGTCAAAACCCCCACTCGCGCCACGTTATGTCCAGATAGCTCGGGGGGATTTTGACCTACTCGGCCCGGAAAGACATCGATAAAAAAGGCGGCCAGAATCTGACCGCCGCATTCATTCATCAGATTTGAATTAGAGTTTTTTCAGGTTCTCTTCGGCTTCTTTCCTCAGCGCTTCAGGAAGTTCGCCGTTCAGGGATTTTCTCAAATGTTCCCGGGCTTTGTCCGGCTTATTGTCCTTGATATAATTAAGACCGGCATAGAAATTCAGCACCGGGTTTTCCGGGGCAATCTGCAGCCCGCGCTCAAAATCTCCCCGGGCAAGGTCAAAGCGATTCTGTTTATAATGGGACCAGCCGAGCGTGACATAATTCTGCCCGTTCAGCGGGTCATACGATATCGCCGCCGCCGCATGATTGGTCGCCACCCGAGGGTCGCCGCCGGTCTTGAGAAGCAGCCAGGCGAGATTATTGTATGCCTCGGCCGAGAACTGGTCGATCTGGATAACTTTTTCATACAGTTTCATTGCCTCCCGGTCATTTCCGGCGAGGGTATCCTGCTTAGCCATCACGAGGAAAGCGTTGACGCAGCCGGAATCGAGAGCCAGCGCTTTTTGAATCGAAGCATCAGCCTCGGTCATAACGCCCTGGCGCAACTTGAAATCGGCAGCGATGACGAATGATTCCGGGTCGGCGCCGTTTTTCTGAAGACAGTCATTTACCCATGCCTCCGCCCGGGCGCGATCGCCGGCTTGTTCCGCAATGGCGATTCCGATGCGGTATCGCTCCAGGTCGCCGGGACCGGCTTTTATGAATTTCTCGGAGAACTCCATTGCCTCCGGATATCTTTTCAACTGCCGCAGGGTCGTTATTCGTTCTTCGGCAAAGTCGGGATAGATAGAGATAAATTCGGGCAGGGTTGAGAGATATTCGATGAACCGTTCGGGCTGATTTACTTTTTTGAGCAAACCAATTAGACCTTTAATCGCCGGGTGGAAATTCGGGGCAAGTTTCAAGGCTTCGTCGTAGTACTCTTTGGCCGTCTTAAGGGAATCGATGCCGGCATAAAAATCGCCGACGCGGGTAAGGCGGTAGGGATTGCCATCAGACAGCCGTTCAAAGGTGCTGACAATATGCCGCGATTCCTCTGGAGGCGCATACCGCCAGGTGAAATCGGCCGCCAGGTTAAGCGCCCGAAACTCAGTCGGCATAGACTCCAAAAGCGGCTGAAGAGCCGCCATCGAGGGACCGACTTCTTTTCGTCCCCAGAGCGCTTCCAGGTGGGTGAGCATAATGAACGCCTGGTCTTCGGAGGAATAATTCCCGTTTTCAGCCATGGAAAGAGCGTTGGTCATATGGGCTTCGGCTCCGGTGGTATGATAAATCGTGAGCATGCTGCGCCCGAAGTTGGAGAGAATAGTGGGAGAATTGGGGTTGGCTGAGACGGCGTCGCCATAAATCAGGTGCGCGTTAAAATCTTTCCCCATCCGGCGCATAATGTTGGTGCGAAGAGCGAAGATGCGGTGCGATTTGCTGTTGGCTTTTTCCAGTTGGGAGAGAATTTCCTGAGCCTTATGGAAATATTTTATGGATATCAAAGAATCGGCGGCGTCGGCTTTGAAATAGAAATCAGCTTTCGGCCTGGTTGCCGCCATCTGGAAAAAATATCCGGCCGAGTCTGTCTGCCCCATTAGAGCCTGCAGGCTTCCGGCTCGGAGAAAATCAACCGGATTGTCAGACAGGGCTTTTTCCCCCTGCGCTTTAAGTTCCCGGGCACGCTCGATTTTACCGGTCAGTAAATAATAGCGGGCGGCGGTGAGAAGAAAATCCGGCTGGGACGCGGTTGCTTTAAGCCTTTCTTCGATTATCTCACCGGCTTTGGCAATCTGACCTCCGGCAAGTAGCGCCTGAGCCATCAGCGCCGCGGAGGATTCGTTTTCACCGACCAGAGAGGCATATTTGCCGGCGTTGAATATGGCCTGGTCGTGACGTCGGTCACGACTCTGCAGCTCCGAAAGAAGACGATACCCCTCGGCCGACCTGGAGTGCTTCTGCATCATTTGGGTGAGCGAATGCATCGCTTCCAGTATCAGCCCTTCCCGCTCCAAAGCGATCGCTTTGCCGTAAATCCCTTGCGGCGAGCCGGGATTGACAGAATCAATAGCGGCAAAAGTCTTAATGGCTTCCTGAAATTCCCCTTTTTGAAGCTGTGTCAATCCTTCATCGGTCTTAACCTGGTCCACTTTCTGTTCTTTGGAGCAGCTTCCGAAAAGCAGGATTAACGGTACGACGGCAATTACCAGTTTTCTCATTTTTATTCCCTTATAAGTGTATATCCTATTATATGCACAAGAGCATAAAATAGCATAATCGGCAATCTTTAGCAAATATTATGCTGAATTTCAAAATAAAGTTGTTTTAATCGCTGACCCCCTTATATTAATATAGAAGATGGAACAGTTACGAGCGGTTGAATTAGTCAAAAAATACCGAAAAAGGGCGGTGGTTGACGGGGTTTCGGTTGAGGTAAATCCAGGTGAAACAGTGGGACTTCTCGGTCCCAACGGCGCCGGCAAGACCACGACCTTTTATATGATTATCGGTTTTATTCGCCCAAATGACGGCGACGTTTTCATAGGTGACAAGAAGATAACAAAGATGCCTATGTATCGGCGGGCAAGAATGGGGATAGGGTATCTGGCGCAAGAGCCCTCGGTATTCAGGAAGCTGACTGTGGAAGAGAATATCAAGGCGATACTTCAGATGCGACGTCTTTCCCGCAAGAAGCAGCAGGAGAGGCTGGAGTTTCTTCTCAATGAACTCGATATCAGCCACTTACGGAAAAGAAAGGCATATTCTCTTTCGGGAGGGGAACGGCGACGGGTCGAAATTACACGCACCCTGGTTTCGGAACCAAGCTTCATACTTCTGGATGAGCCTTTCGCCGGCATCGACCCGATTGCGGTGGAAGATATCCAGAAGATTATATCCCGTCTTACAAAGACCGGCCTGGGTGTATTGATAACAGACCATAATGTGCGAGAGACCTTATCTATTTGCGACCGAGCCTATATTATGTGTGACGGAAAAATTCTTAAGACCGGAACCGCGCAGTTTCTTGCGGAGGACCCGGAAGCGCGTAAAATATATCTGGGAGAGAAATTTCGTCTCAATTGAGCGGAAATTGAGCAGGACTCTGAGTATAAGGTATTAGAAAACAATAAAATAAACATGGAACGGCTAAAACCGCTCGCCGATTTTACCGATATAAAATATAAAAGAGAGAGATTGACAGGACACTTGATAAGTCCTTAAAAAATAATAACTTAGATATGAAACTCGGATTACAGCTCAAGTTAAAGCAGGTATTGGCGCCGCAGCTTATTCAGTCGCTGAAGATGCTTCAGATGCCTATTCTCAAACTGGAGCAGACTCTTCGTCACGAACTTTCGGTCAATCCTATGCTGGAGGAACTCGAGCCGGTTGAGGCCGAGCCGACTGATACCATCAACGAAATTGCCGCCGACGATGACGGCAATGATATCGACCCTAAACTGGATAAGATTGACTGGATAAATTATCTGGGGGATGACCTTGATTACAAAGTCCGGGAGAGACTGGAGAGAGAAGATGAAGATTCTTATGAGCGGGTTCCGGTTATCGAGAAAACCCTTTGTGACCATCTGATGGAGCAGCTGTCGTTTCTGAAGCTGTCGGATGATGAGCATTTGATTGGTGAATATATAATCGGGAATATTTCGCCCAAGGGATATCTGGTCTGCTCGGCGGCCGAGATGGCCGAAGAGCTGAAACTTCCGGTGGAAAAGATCGAGAGCATGATAAAGGTGATTCAGGGATTTGACCCGCCGGGAGTGGGGGCGCGCGACCTGCGGGAATCGCTTTTGATTCAGCTGGAAGAAAGAGGGCTTAAAGATACCGTCGCCTATAATATAGTTGACCAGTATATCAATGTTCTTGATAAGAAATCGATACTTCAGATTTCGCGCTCAATGGGGATACCGTTTGAGAAAGCCCAGCAGGCGATGGATGTTATAAAAAGCCTCTCTCCTACGCCGGCGCATGGACGTTTTGAGTCATCGGCGGCTCCGATAGTGCCGGACCTGATAGTCGATCGGATTGGTGAAGATTACGTGGTGTATCACAACGACAAGAATTTCCCCTCATTGCGCATCAATCCGGGGTATCGACTGCTCTTGAAAGCGGGCAGCAAGGTTTCCAAGGACACCCGCAAGTATGTGCGGGAGAAGCTGGAGCAGGCGCGCTGGCTGCTGAATTCCATCAATCAGCGCCGCACCACTATGATTCGGGTGATGGAGGCGATAGTGGAAGAGCAGAAAGAGTTTTTCGAAAAAGGGACGGCCTTCCTTAAACCGCTCATAATGGATGATATAGCCCGCCGCGTCAATATGAATGTCGCCACCATCAGCCGGGTGGCAAATGGAAAATATGTGCAGACACCTCAGGGGGTATTTGAAATAAAGTATTTCTTCAATTCCGGCATTGCCAGCGAGGATGGCGAAGAGCTTTCGAAGCGGCATGTCAAGAACCGGATAGAGGAAATAATCAGAGCGGAGGACCCGGCTCGTCCTCTTTCCGACCAGGAGATATTTCAGAAGTTGCAGGAAGAGAAGATACAACTGGCTCGCCGAACGGTGACCAAGTATCGCGAGGAGCTCAAGATTCCGTCGGCGCGGTTCCGCAAGCGAATGGTGCAGCCGTCATAATGACCGGTCGACGTCTGACACTGACGATTAATAATTTTCGGCTCTCTTTCTCATAGGATGGGAATCATTTAATGGATCGCAATCTGGCGCTGGAGATAATTCGCGTGACCGAAGCGGCGGCGCTGGCAAGCGCCGTCTGGCTGGGACGCGGCTCTCCGGAGGGTGCCGATGCCGCCGCTACCGAGGCGATGCGCCGCACTTTCGACAGCATCAATTTCCGGGGCACCGTTGTTATAGGGGAAGGGGAACGGGACGAGGCGCCGATGCTCTATATCGGTGAGCAGGTTGGCAACGGTTCCGACCCGGCCGTCGATATTGCCGTTGACCCGCTGGAATGCACCAATTCGGTGGCATTTGGGCGCCCCAACGCCATGGCGGTAATCGCCATTGCTCCCCGCGGACAACTTCTGCACGCCCCCGACACTTACATGGAGAAGATTGCGGTGGGACCAAAAGCGGCCGAAGCAATCGACCTGCGCCAATCCCCTGAGGAAAACATAGGAAGAGTCGCCGAATGCCTTGGATACCGGATATCGAATCTCACCGTGGTAATTCTTGACCGGGATCGTCACAGTGAACTTATTGCCCGGGTACGGAAAACCGGCGCCCGGATACATCTGATTCCTGACGGTGATGTTTCCTCGGCAATTGCGGCGGCCCTTCCCGACACCGGCGTTGACCTGCTTCTCGGCATCGGCGGGGCGCCGGAAGGAGTTCTTGCGGCGGCGGCGCTTCGCTGTATCGGCGGCGCCCTGCAGGGGCGGCTGGTCTTCCGCAATCAGCAGGAGAGAGACCGGGCGCAGGTGATGGGGATTAAGAACCTGGAGAAGATATTCCATGCCGATGAACTGGCTTGCGGCGACGGTATAATGTTTGCAGCCACCGGCGTAACCGACGGCGATCTTCTCAAAGGGGTGGTCTTTCGACCGGGTGGCGCCGTCACCCATTCACTGGTGCTGCGGCAGGTTTCCGGAACCCGTCGTTATATCACCGCCGAGCATTTTTTTGAGACGGCGCCGACTTACTGATAGAGTCGGCACTACTGATTATGAAATATGATTGTAAAATCAAATAGGATATGATAATCCCCGTCACCGACGGGGCAATAATTGAACGGGCAGGGTGAAAGGAGAGGCATTATGAACATCTCGATTACCGCCAGACATTTTGACCTGACTCCACAACTGAAACAGAATATCGAAAAGGAGGTAAATGGGCTAACTCGCTATTTCGAGAATATTATCTCTACGGAAGTGATTCTGGACGTAGAAAAATACCGTCAATCGGCAGAAATCAAGGTTAAGGTCTATAAGGATACCATTACCGGCAAAGGCGACAGCAATGATATGTATGCCTCCATTGAGATGGCTATCGACAAGGTGAAGACGCAGCTGAAGAAGTACAAAGGAAAATTGAAAGAGAAACATCCCGATAAAATCGACGCCACGGTCAAGAAAATCACCAAGCCTAAGACAGATGACGACTCGGTGGATGTTTGAATTTTGCCGGAAGTGGTAAGAATGTTAAGAAATCCCCGCGGAAGCGGGGATTTTTTTATGGGAGAGATTTTCAAGGCGGGGGTATATCGCCTCGCCGGCAGGGTAGAAATGACCCGCCCGGCGAAGAAGGTCATCAGTCCGGCGATTGTGGATAATTATCATCCATTTATTTGCATTATAAGTGCAAAATAGTCAGGATAATTCCAACAAAGACCATTTATGGATTCGTATAGTCGATGATATCTGAGACGGCTATGCGGGGTTTCTGAGAGGCGGTAGGGCTGAAAAGCAAATTTCGGCTCGTTTGGCCGGTTTCTTTTCACAGCGGTACAACTTAAAATAAGGAGGATGGTTTGATGTCTGGCAAAGCAAGATTTGCCGCCATTATCAGCTTTGCTGGAGTGTTGTTGCTCCTGATAGTTTCGATAGTGGTTTCAAAGGAAGGTGCTATGGCGTACAGCAAAGAGCAGCTTGAACGGGGACGCCTGCTGGTTACGGTCGGGGGATGTCACGATTGTCACTCGCCGAAGGTAATGACCGCCCAGGGCCCGGTTCCGGACAGTTCGCGGCTTCTCTCCGGGCACCCGGCAAAAGAGACGGTGCCGACATTCCCTCAGGGAGTCCTGAGCGAGAACGGCTGGGTGGCGGCAACCAATCATCATTTTACCGCCTGGACGGGGCCGTGGGGGATTTCCTTTGCGGCGAATTTGACGCCCGATAATCTTACCGGAATCGGCGCTTGGACCGAGAATTCCTTTATTAAGGCGATGCGCACCGGCAAACATATGGGCGCCGGAAGACCGATTCTTCCCCCGATGCCGTGGTTCAATCTGGCGGAACTTCCCGATGAAGATTTGCGCGATATTTTTGCTTATCTCAAATCCTTGAAGCCGGTCTCCAATCAGGTACCATTACCGATTCCACCGGCCGGTAAGTAGCAACTCATCAATTAGACAGCAGAGAGAGCCGGCGGATATCATATCCGCCGGTGTTCGTTTTTGAGAAGTAAAGCGACCCTTCCTTCTCCAATATGCGGTGTCATCGCGTCAGATAGCCACCATCGACCGGGTAATAGGCGCCGGTTACAAAAGAGGCTTTTTCTGAGGAGAGCCAGACGACTAACTCGGCAACTTCTTCAGGTCTGCCGAGCCGACCAATGGGATGGAGAGAAATCAGCATCTGATTGGACTGGGGGTCGTTTTCGAGGTCTTGAATGAGAGGAGTGCTGATAAATCCGGGACCGACGGCATTGACTCTAATACCTTTGGTGGCATACTCCATCGCGGCGGTCTTGGTCAGCCCGAGGACGCCGTGCTTGGCGGCTACATAAGCGACGGCGTTGGCAAAGCCGACGGCGCCCAGAATGGATGCCATATTGACTATGGCTCCTCCGCCATTCCGGAGCATCGCCGGTATCTCATATTTCAGGCAATAAAAGACCCCCGATAGATTAATGCCTATAGTTTTCTGCCATCCTTCCACGGAGCAATCAGCGGTCGGCTTCTGCTCCCCGCCGATACCGGCATTGTTGCAGGCATAATCGAGGCGGCCGTATCGCTCCAAAGTTGATTGGACCATACGTTCGCAGTCGGAAGGGTTGGAGACGTCGGCGGAAATGAAGAATGCTTCTCCCCCGCGCTGACGAATCTCGGCGGCGGTCTTCTCTCCCATTTCATGATTAATATCGGATACGACGACCGCAGCGCCATCGCGCGCAAATAAGTCGGCGACCGCTTTGCCGATTCCGGAAGAAGCGCCGGTAACAAGAGCGACTTTTCTTGTGGAATTCATAAGTGTGTCCTCCTAATTGATCTGAACTTTATACGTTCCGTTCTCTGGCAGGATGAGCCAAACTATAAAACGTCTTGCTATAGAATGATGCCCAAACGAGTAAAATCAGACTAATCTGAGTGACGCAGCATGAGTCGAAGCCCAATGATTATGAGCAGAATGCTCAACCCCATAATGGGACGAAGCGGCTCTTGAAAGAACAGGAAGGCAAGGATAGAAACCGCCACCGGCACCACGCTATTGACAAAACTGGAGGTGCGGGTCGGACCTATCTGGCGGATGCTGATATTGTAAAGATAGTATCCGATGCCGGAGGCAATCAACCCCATGTAAAGAATGGAAAGCAGCACCACCGGCGATAAGGCGGCTATATCGGGAACAGGATTGTCCCCCACAGTCAGCACCGTTAATATCAACACCCCGGAGAAGGCGCTGTAGAAAGTGACTGTCAGGCTGGGATGTTTCTCCAGCAGCCGGCGGGCGATGACGGCATAAATCCCCCAGCAGAAGACAGCGCAAAGCATCAGGAGGTCGCCCTTGTTGAATCCGAGCGTGAAAAGAATCTGCAGGTTGCCGTCAGTGATAAGAATCATCACTCCCGAAATCGCAATGATGACGCCCAGGTAATTTTTGAGAGTCAGTTTTTCTTTGATAAATATCGCGGCCAGAAGACCGGTGACCACCGGGCTGAAACCGTTGATGATTGCCGAATGCGCCACCGCCGTATAGCGCAGGGAGAGGAAAAAGAAATAGTGGTAGCCGACAATTCCGGTCAGACCCATAAGGAACAGTTTCAAAAAGTCAAGACGGGTCAGACCGCCGCGCCAGGGAAGTTTCTGCCAGAGCATAAGAGATGTCAGAAAAAGCAGGGCGACCAGGTAGCGATAGAAGGTGATGGCGATCGGGTCAAGGGCGGCAATAGCATATTTAGCGGCAACGAAACTTCCGGCAAAAGTGAGGCTGGTGAAAAGCGGCGACAATATGGCGCGAAAGCGGGACATAGTGGGGTAAATTAGCGATGTTTTGGAGAAGGTCAAGGTGTATAAGGAGATGAAGGTTGCGATTGGATTAAATGGCTGGCGCAGAAATCGGTTGACGAATCGGGTGACAGGAATATATTGTGGCATTGATTTGAGTTCACAAGTGGAAGGAGTGAGTGATGAGAATCAAACGGAGTTTGTTTCTACCCTTATTTTTATTACTGCTCATGTTCGGCCAGGTCACGGCGCTGGGTGACACGATCCGGGTATATCCCAGCATTCCGGAGAAGTTCCTGTTTAAAGCCGGAGAGTACAGTAAGATCAAAATGGGCGAGCCGTTTTATATCGATATCGTATTCGACTATACCTGCCCGCCATCTGATTCTATGCTGGGAGGAAGTTTCAGTCTGCAGTTCTACTCCCCCAACCTGACCAAAATCAGCAAAGTGGCGGCGCCCGAGGGACCGGGACGAGCGGTGCTTCCCTCGCCGTATGACAACGTGGCGCTGAAAAACGGATTCAATGACGGCACCTACTGGAATTTTTTCGGGAATACCAGCAGCTGGCCGCTGGCATTTTTGCAGGGGAATATGGATGGGAATCTTCCCGACCTCTTCGGGCATGCTTTCGCGTCCAATACCGGATTCCCCGGGACACTGGGCGCGACTCCCTTTTATGAGATTCATTACAAGATTGATTCGCCCGGGCGGTTCTGTATCGATTCGCTTCATACCGGCGACCCCTCGTTTGACTGGGCGTTCGGCAATGACCGGGGACAGCAGTTTCCGGCGATTGCACCGGGGCGTCCCTGGTGCTGGGATGTCGGCGACCCGAATCTTCCGATTATACAGAAGCTCGGTTTACGCGGCGAAGATATAAATAAGGTCAAGAGCGCCAAGCCGACCTTTGAGTGGTCGGTGACCTGTCTTCATCCTTACGTGCAGGACAGTTTCAGCATAGGGGTCGGGACTGATGCCGACTGGCGTCTGGCAGAGATGTGGGACCCGGGAGCAATCGGCACGAAGGATTCATCGGTGGTCTATGCCGGCCCGCCGCTGAAGGCGGGAGATATGTACTATATGCGGCTGCGGGTGCATAACGGCAAAGCCTGGTCGGACTGGCATTATTCGCGGTTCCGGATGGCTCCGGAGTCGGGCAAATAGAGATATCTGAGAGATTAGTTTTTTATCGGGCGGTTCACAATAGTGAGCCGCCCGATTTTTTTTGGGGGGAGGTTGCAGGATACGGATTCAATTGGCGGCAGGCCTCGCCTCCCGTCTGAGACGGGAGACTAAGACCTGCCGCAACGGTAAATCCTGGTTCCGTCAGGTGAGACACCTGACGGCGCTGGAAATTGGAGGTTGTCAAAACCCCCGCTCGCGCCGTGCTATGGACAAGTAACTCGGGGGGATTTTGACCTACTCGGACTGACAGCCTTTGTCACCAACCCTTTCTATATTCCGGCAATAAATGCCGTCCTCAAAAACCGATTGACGAATCGTCGATTGCCGGTATATTGAAAGAGGAACGGTCGAAAGTCGAATTACTTGCAAAGGGTGGTTAGGATGAAAAAGAGCGTAATGGTATTGGCGTTGGGGGTGATTTTTGCTTGCCCTCAGGTTTTATTTGCTGCGACGATTCATGTGCCGGCGGAGCAGCCGACGATACAGGCGGGGATAAATGCGGCGGTGAACGGGGACACAGTGCTGGTGGCGCCGGGGGTGTACATTGGAAATGGGAATCGAAATCTGGAATTTTTTGGAAAAAGGATATGGTTGTCATCTTCATCAGGTCCAGAATCAACAATTATAGATTGTCAAGCAGATAGCACGACCCAAATCAACGGACTCATCCTTGGCAACCATCAAAGCGATTCAGTGTCAATAGCAGGATTCACTATCGTCAATGGTTATAAGGGCATCACCTCATTGTACTCTAGTTTGATACTACAAGAACTTCATATAAGAAATTGTCTGAGCTTTGGGATAGAAATACAAGGCACTGAGATTGGAGTAGAAAGTAAAGTAGAAGATTGCAGAATCGAAGGTAATAATGACTATGGATTGGCGATACAAGAGACTTGGAGCGAAGTTCGCGTGTCCAATTCAACCGTTCGCTCAAACATGAAGGGCGGTATTTTAATAATCTATTCCACGGTTGCAATTGATAGTACAGACATTGTTGACAATTCTGGAAATGGTATTAGTTCATTTAGTAATTCCACGGTCAATATGACTGACGTAGTTATTGATAGTAACAACGGAAGTGGCATGCAAGTCTCTTCTGAGTCTCAAGGCATATATAGAATTGTTAAATCATCCTTTTTAAGTAATAATTCAGGGGGTCTAAGAGCTCATTTTCTAATAGATAAGATGGGGCTGAAGTCAACCAGGGGATTTAGATTCGATGTATCGGACTGCCTGTTTCAAGGTAATTCCGCTGTTGATGGGGGCGGAATTTTCTTCAATCAAATTGAATGTTACGCCGAAATAAGGAACTGCCGATTCATTGATAATACAGCGACAAGAGGGGGGGGCATCAGTATAACCTACGCATATAGCGGATTATTAATCGAGAATTGCCTTATGTCTAATAATATCGCTGACACCGGGGGAGCTATTTTTACGGGCGGATGGTCTTACGGCAACGACAATAGATTACTCTCCTGCACAATTGTTAATAATGAAGCCAGTGTCGCCTCGGGGCTTTTCCTAAAATACGGCCAATCAAGTACTCTGCAGATTGATAGATGCATTATTGCAGACGGCAGGCTTGGTTCAGGACTTGACTGTCTGATTGAGCCGGGAAGTCTTTCTATTGAGTGCACAGATATTTACGGCAACCAAGGAGGAGACTGGATAGGTTTTGTCGCCCAGTATGCTGATACGAATGGAAATATATGTGCTTCTCCACTGTTTTGCTTTCCAGACACGGGCAATTTCCTCTTAACAAACATTTCCACTTGTACTCCATCGAACAATTCCTGCAGTACGCTAATTGGTGCTTACGGAGTAGGGTGCCAATATGTACCACACACTATATATGTAGCGACCACCGGTAATGATTCAATAGGCGACGGCAGTGAGGGGAATCCCTACAAAACTATTCAAAAGGGGATCGACAAGAGTCTTGACAATGACACAATTATTGTCGGACCAGGAATATACGGCGGACCGGGGAATCAGGAAATTAATACTAAAGCTAAGACTATACTTCTCAAGTCTCAGTTTGGTGCTGATTCTACAGTGGTTTCAGTAGACTCTATATCCCGCCGCGCATTTATATTCAACCACGACGAAGACAGTATGACTGTGCTAGATGGTTTCAAAATATCCAATCAGTTAGCGGGCCCGATAAATGATGTCTATGGAGTAATTGCATGTCTGGGTTCATCGCCCAAGATTCAAAATTGCACGATTGAGAGTAACACCGGACATTATGGCGGGGGACTGTATTGCATTGGTTCAGGAGTAATAGTGCGTGATTGCAGATTCAAGAACAATGTGTCGGGTTGTTCAATATGTAAGAAAGAAACCAATGATAGTGAAAATGTTAAGATCACGAACGACGACAATGCCTTTGGCCCATTTGGCGGAGCTATCTACTTCGATTCATGTAATGCTTCAATACAAAATTGCATTTTCAGTAATAACTATGCGGATGGTGATGATGAAGGTGGCGGAGGGGCCGTCTATTGTATCAATAGTACTATCTCATTCAACAAGTGTCAGTTTTTCAATAATGAGGCCTTTGGTGGCCCAGGGGGTGCTATTGGCGGATTCAGTTCATGGCTAGTTATAGATTCATGTGTTTTTCGAAGTAATCGCTGCCAGGAGTCAGGAGGGGGCGCAATATATGGCCAAGGAATAATAACAAATTGTGCCTTTGAATCAAATGCGGCGGGATGGGCCGGAGGAGCAGTGAGAGGTACATTTGAAGTCACGAATTGTCTCTTTGCAGGTAACAACTGCTACCGGGACTATGCCCAAGGCGGTGGAGCTTTTTATGGACATGGCAACATTCTGCGATCGACCTTTGTGAATAATCAGTCGTGTGTAGCGAGCGCATTACTTCTAGACTCGATATCAGTCGTTGAGAATTGCCTTATTGCTGAAAATAGGAATTATCCCAATGTAGAATGTTATCCCACGACAAGTGCCATTAGCGGTTGCGGTACATTCTCATGCACAAATATATTCAATAATGAGGGTGGTGACTGGGTTGGCTGTATTTCAGGCCAGGCCAATGTAAACGGCAACATTTCCGCCGACCCGCTTTTCTGTTACCCCGATACCGGCAACTATCATCTTTATAACATCTCTCCGTGTGCACCGCAGAATAATTCTTGCGGAGTATTGATGGGGGCGTTTGATGTGGGATGTCAGTTCGATTTGACAGGGCACGGCATCGAAAACGAAAGCATAATGAATGTCCTTGA
The DNA here is from genome assembly GCA_040753495.1 of Candidatus Zixiibacteriota bacterium. Lineage (NCBI taxonomy): Bacteria > Pseudomonadati > Candidatus Zixiibacteriota > Candidatus Zixiibacteriota bacterium. The sequence goes on along the minus strand of JBFMEF010000094.1, from coordinate 9,752 downwards.
CCATACGCCAAATATCTACTGGAGTTACCCGTCGAATCCTCCCGTTACTCAAGACTCCTTCAATTTAGCAGTCGGTAATGACCCTGACTGGACTTACTCTGAACTATGGAACCCTTCCCCGGTAGCAAGCTCAGACACATTCGTTACTTATGCCGGGCTACCTCTAAACGACGGTCAGACATACTTCTATAGATTGAGAGTGCACAATGGGGCGGCATGGTCTAACTGGCATGAGTCTTCATTCAGAATGAATAGTATCCCACAGGTGCCGGTGACAGTTTCACCCATAGAAGAGCAATCGATTAATACTCCGACAGTCAATCTGAATGCATTAAAGTCGATAGACGCCGAAGGCGACCAGGTTTCCTATGACTTTGAAGTAGATAAAGGGGGAACACTGGTTGCTTCGGGATATGACTTGCTGCTTCAAGGTGATACGGTGACATGGATGGTGAACAGTCCTCTGTCCGAAAATGACAAGTTTAACTGGAAGGTAAGAGCATATGACCAGTTCGAGCACTCTAATTGGTCGCTCCCTCAATCATTCTGGGTGAATCTGACGGAAGAACCACCGCTGGCGTTTCTCATCTATCGATTGCCCCTTATTTCAAACACTTACCATAACATGAAGCCTAAATTTTCCTGGATGCCGGCTCAAGACCCTGATCCACTGGATTCGGTGAAATATATATTTCTGATCTCCATTGATAGCCTCTTTCAGTTTGCCTATGAGGTCGATGAACTATTTGACACCGTCTATAGTTATGCTGACAGCCTCCAATTTGGCACTAAGTATTGGTGGAAGGTGAAAGCGGTGGATAAGACGGGTCGGTATCTGTACTCGGATACGCAGGGATTCCGGACATGGAAACTGGGGGATGCCAATGGCGACTGGGTGGTCAATATTCTGGATGTGACGTTTTTGATAAGCGCGCTATATAAAGGCGGCAACCAGCCGTTGCCGACGATTGTAGGGGATGTAAACGGAAATTGCGTCACCAATATTCTGGATGCGACGTATTTGATTGCCTATTTATATAAGAGCGGCGCTTCGCCCAGGGTGGGATGTGAGTAGGCCAGATGATGCAGACTGCCGTCCCGATGAAAAGGCGCGAAGCTATCCCTACGCGGAGGAGATTGTCAAAACCCCCGCTCGCGCCTCGCAATGCACACGTAACTCGGGGGGATTTTGACCTACTCGGACTGACAGCCTTTGTCACCGACCCTTTCTATATTCCGGCAATAAATGCCGTCCTCAAAAACCGATTGACGAATCGTCGATTGCCGGTATATTGGAAGAGGAACAGTCGAAAGTCGAGATATCAGCAACGGGTCAAATCTAACAGAATCAGAGCAGAAAAGTTCGCGAAAACGAGTGGGAGGCAGGAGCATGCATAAAGTATCAGTATTATTGTTCGGTCTCATCTCTTTTTTCCCAATGGCAATATCGCAAGCCGGTTTTGAGGGGATTTGCGGCGATGTCAACAATAACGGCGTGGTTAACATCCTGGATATAACCTATCTTATCAGTTACCTGTACAAGAGCGGTTTCCCGCCCGAATGCGGATTGGAGACCGGGACAATGCGGGATATTGACGGCAACCTCTACAAGACGGTCAAAATAGGCAACAAGTGGTGGATGGCGGAGAATCTTAAGGTAACCCACTACCGCAATGGAGAGGTAATTCCCCGGGTAACAGATACCTGGTACTGGTCAGGAACTATTGAGGGGGCTTATTGCGAATATTGGAATATGCCGGAGTTGGTGCCGACATATGGACGTCTCTATAACTGGTATACCGTGGTAGATTTCAGAGGACTGGCACCGGAAGGGTGGCATATCCCCAACGGCGCTGAATGGCAAACCATGGTTGATTTCCTCGGCGGTGACAGCATAGCCGGGGGAAAACTGAAGGAAGCGGGGACATTGCACTGGCTCACGCCAAACGCCGGCGCTACCAATGAGAGCGGATTTACCGGATTGCCGGGCGGCCTGCGCGATATGTATGGCGCTTACAATCTGGTCAGCAACTTTGGATACTTCTGGACACTATGGGACCTTAATGACGATATGGCTTATTTTCGGGCGCTCTACTATAGTCTCGCTGGATGCTACCAGGACGTCAGGCATAAGAGATCAGGATTTTCAGTCCGATGTGTGAAAGATTAGTGATGAAGACTCTTCTTCTTGGAGTCACGGGAGAATATTCGGAAACAGTAATCTCTATGTGGATTTGCAGATGGTAAGAGCGCCCATTCCGATGGCAGCGCTTCTGGCGCTAATGATAAGCGCGGGCGTTGAAGCACAAATGATAACAGACAGCATTCAATATCGTCTGGCACTGGGAGGTTTTGCCGGGGTGCCGGGGCAAACGGTCCGGATGCCGGTGAAAGTCAAGAATCAGGAAGCGCTGGCAGGATTTTTATTGCGGGTTGAATATGATACGACTCTTCTCGGCCCGGTGGAGCTTGGTGTTGATGAGAATGTCGTATGGGACAGTCTCGAAATGGTTGGACGGGGGCTAAGGACGATGTCGATAGGCTCCAGATACCCGGGAGGTCCAATAGACACGGTTTACAATACCTACGCGATACATAATCCGGGGGATGATTCGATAAACGCCGGGGCGCTGTTTATATACTTTATTCCGTTGGACCTGATGATTGACCAGACCAGACCCCATCTGCCGCCGGAAAGCGGTGCGCCGACAGCGGCGCTCCATTTACTGTTTCAAGTACGGGAGGAAGCTGACCCGGGTCAAACTGCTGTGATTCGAATAAGGAATTATGATGGTCCTCTGTTCGAGCCAAGATTTGTTCAGATGGTGGATTCTGTCTTATACCGGACAATAATCCCCGGCAGCGGGCCGGAATATGCCAGTGCCCAGTTTGTAGTTTTAGCCGGAAAGTGCGGCGATATTAATAATGACGGAATAGTAAACCTGATAGATGTCACGGTGGCGGTTTCTTATCTATTCCGAGGGGAGACGCCGCCGGTCACGCCCAGGTTTGCCGATGTCAACAATGACGGTAGAGTTAATATTCTGGATGCGACATATTTGATAAGGTATTTGGTTAAAGATGGTCCGGCGCCCTTGGGGGGTTGCCTGGATTAAGACGGTGGAGGGCGAAAACGAGGGTGTCAAAACCCCCGCTCGCGCCGTGCTTTGGACACGTAACTCGGGGGGATTTTGACCTACGCCGCTGAACAGGCGTTTGGAGTAAGGGAAAATCGAGGTCAGGGATTGATATTCCAGGCAGAGTTTTAGATATTGCGAGCAGGAAGGAGAGGCAATGGTAAGGCATGTGGCGTCAGTCTGGTTTATTGTATTAATCTTGGGCGGTTCTACCGTGCAAGCCGATCAGATAATTCTCAAAGACGGTGAAGTGGTGGAGGGGCGGCTGAGCGGGAAGAAATCACTGAGAGATCATTTTCACGAGGATATGGTATTCAGTATCGTGGCGGAGTCGGCAAATGGCAAGAAGATCAAATCTTATTTTAGAAGAGGCGAGATACGGGCAATCGTCATTCGTGAAGACAGCACCGATTATTACTTTGATATAGAGAAACCGGGGCGAAATCTGATAAACCAGACGGAATGGAGGAAATATCGCCGTCGCAGCAGCACCAGGCTCGACATGGCGATAATGGCAATGGCGGGGGTTGACGCTCCCGGTTCGTTGAACAACACTGGAGTCGGGCCGAACGACACAAAAACGGGATTCTTTGCGAGCGCCGAGGGAATGCTCATGATGAAGCAGTTTGCCTTCGGAGTAGGTGTAGAATATCAGTTTCCCAGAAAAACAGACGCGGGTGGGGAAAAATTCTCCTTTCATTCGATCTATGCATCAGGGAAGTTTTTTTTCAGGCCGACCAGCGAGCCATTTGTCCTCTTTGGGGGCGGTAGATTCGGATACGCCGATTATTCCGGCATTTACGGCTCGGCTCTTTCCGAAGGCGGCATACACTATGGCCTGGAATTTGGAGTGCTGGTGCATAAGATTTTCGTGATTTCCTGTTCCTATCTCATGAATGAAGCGAAGGATTGGGGCGGCAATATGAATGTGCGGTATTCACGTATAAGCGTGAGGGCGGGGGTGTTTGCGCCGTTTTGATACAAGAATTTATAACATAATTGCTGATGCAATAATGTTATAGTCGAAACCGCAAGGGTTTCGACCTCCGGGAGAACGATGGCGGCAGGTCGCAATTTCGCCCTGTGCGTGTAGCGATACAAGTGCCTGGCGCTTGAGGGCTTTCACGCAGAAAGAAGCGTTCTCTCTGCCGTCATTCCCGTGAAGACGCCTGCCGCCGTGGCGGGGGAATCCAGAAACTGGAATCCTGGTTCCATCAGGTGAGACACCTGACGGCGCTCGAAATTGGAGGTTGTCAAAACCCCCGCTCGCGTCGTGCTATGGACACGTAACTCGGGGGGATTTTGGGCTACGCCGTTGACACCGCGATAAAGATTAATTTACCAGCAGATCTGGACATCTGCCAGGCGCGAAATTTTAACCTACGGCGCTGTATCCTTTAGGACCGTCAGGAGTGACTCCTGACGGCGGAATTAAGGCGGCAGGTCACACCCCCGATAGGAATCGGGGGCAAGACCTGCCGCAACTTTAGAAGCGGATTATGAGCGGCCGCGGCGGTAGAGGGAGAAGGAGGGCGACAGGTTGGTCGCAGGGGATAAGGCGGCGGCAATAAAAAACCCCCGACTTTTGCCGGGGGTGTGGGATAAACCGTCAACCACTAAAGCTTGCCTATATATTTCCCTGGCGGCATTTCCCGGGCGCTGCGGTTGTCGTCATGACAACTGGCGCAATTGGGAGCGCTGGTGAATTCTCTGTTAAGATGGCAATCGGCGCAGTCCATGGCGCTGTGGGTGTCATCAAGATGTAACCCGGTTACGGCATGCTGGAAATTCTCGGAGTTCCATCCGGCATGACAGGCGGCGCATTCTTTATCGACCCGCGAAATCTGCCGTCCGGTCGGATGACAGGCGCGGCAATCGAGGCGGGCATGATACTTGTTAAGGCTCCATCCGGTGCTGGCATGCGAGAATGCCGGGCGCTCTTTGGAGTCGTGACATTTGGTGCAGCGGTCCTGCAGATGGCAGCCGTTGCACATGGAGTGAACCTCTTCCTCACTTTTCGCCATGGCGCTTGTTTTCTGCAGGTCGTGACAGTAGCTGCAATTCTCCTTCTTATGGCAATCAACACAGCGGAGCCCGAAAAGGTCGATATGTTCTTTGTGATAAAAAGTCACCACCGGGGCTTTCTCAAAGGAGGTATGATAAGTCTTCTTCACCGGTTCGGTGATAACCGGATGTGAGATACCCATAATATCGGTGGAGTCAAATCCGGAACCGGCCAGGGCTTTCCCTTCGGTGGGGGTATGGCAGACGACACATTTGGTATCGTGGCTCCATTCGCGATGACAACTGAGACACTGGCGATGATAGGCCCCTTTGAGGCCGGGCTGGCGGAGATTGGCGGGATTAGCCTCTCCCCCGTGACAGTCTTTGCAGGGTTGAATTTTATCACCGGGGCTGTAATGATGACAGGTGCCGCAGTCGCCACCCATCTCGGCCATTCGGGCATGAAGTTTATGATTGAACTTGACCGGCTGGTAAAGGTCCGCCAGTTCATCAAGCAACATCGATTCCGGCGCTTCCGAGAGGCTGTGCTCGCCGACTCCGTGGGTCATAGGAAGAGTCGGGCAGGGGCGAAGACAGTTATCCTCCACCGTCGGCTTGGCGCAGGTGTGGCAGACCTGACAATCCATCTTTGACATCTCGTCGCGCGACGGATTGTGTGAGTAAGCCAGCGCCGAGAGCAATAACAGAGTCCCTCCCAGGACGGTTATGTATTTTCTTTTATCCGGCAGCGATTTCATATCCTCACACCTTTTCTGAAGTCCGGCCGATATCGATGCGGCGCACCCGGTGTCCCTGGTGGCCGTTGGGATGCACCGATACCACCGGGAAATTCATAACGATAAAGCGGTACACCAGCACCAGCGCGGCAATTAAGCCGAGGGTTACCAGAATTTCCATAATATGCGGGAAATACGGTTTCTCGGCGTAAAGGGGCTGGTAAGCGACCAGAAAGACATTAATCCGGTTGGCGACTACTCCCAGAACAACCAGCGATGCCGCGGTAAAGAGGCCCGAAACAGAGCGGCGAACTCTGTCATTCAAGAGCATTGTCATCGGGACCACAACTCCGAGCGTGATTTCGAGAATGTAGATAACTGAATGTGTCGAGAATTCGAGAAGATATAGCCAGGCATCGCGAATGGTCAGGTCGATAACTTTGGCGGCAAGATAAATTCCCAGGAAGACCGGGATATATCGCGCCAGCGACGATAATGTTTTCAATTCCGGTTTAAGTTTGAAAGAGCGAGAAGCCAAAAGCGACTCGAAGATAACCATGGGGAAGCCAACCATGATGGCGGAAAGGAGGAACAGGAGCGGCGAGATAGAGGTGTACCAGAGGGGATGCATCTTGGTCGGAGCAATAACCATCAGGGTGCCCAGCGAAGATTGGTGCAGGCAGGAGAGGACGACGCCGGCGATAATGAACAGGAAAAGAGTTTTCTTAAGGGTTCGCCCCGAGAGCGAGAGGACGGACTCCGCGGCCCTGTTAAGGAACGAGAGTTTACCGGGCAGATTGACTCTTCCCTTGAACCTTTCGACGGCAATCGGCGCGAATTCGATATAAAGGACCGTGAGATAAATCATAACACAGATGCCGACTTCAAAGAGAACCGAGTTTCCCTGCCACATAGAGGGAAGCATCGGATGCCAGACATTGTAGTACCGTCCGAGGTCAGCGAGAAGCCCGATGACGACAAAAGTATATCCGAGCATGGCGGTGAGAAGCGCCGGACGGGTCAGAGCATGATATTTATTCTTGTGGAAGATTTCAACCAGAGCGGCGGTGGTAAAGCCGCCGGCGGCGAGAGCCACGCCGGAGGCGACATCAACCGCAATCCAGAGCCCCCAGGGGTACTGGTCATTCAGATTGGTGGCGGCGCCTATTCCGAAGAGAAGGCGATAGATATAAACTGCAATTCCAACGCCGGCGATACCGGCCAGAATTTTGACGCCGCGGGTAAAATATCTGCCGCGAACCGGAAGAGGGAGTTCAATGGCGCTCATCGTCACTATCTCCGTTCTGTTTTCGTTGACGCAGAGAATACATGGCTAGCCCTAACAATCCATAAAGCGCCAGCGGCGGAATAAAGCCTTTGAAGATGCCATGCTGGATCGTTTCAGTCGCTTGTGGGATTGGATTATCGGGAAGTTTCGGCAGGTCGGTGAGCGCGAAATCGACCGGCGCCAGGTACATCCAGGAGGTGCCGCCGACTTCATGCTGCCCGTAAATATGGTCAATATACCGGTCGGGATTCAAAGCGATACGGCTCTGCGCCATCTTGATAAGGTCACCCCGTTTGCCAAACGTCAAGGCTTCATTGGGACAGATAGCGACACAAGCCGGTTTTTCTCCTTTGCGAAGTTTTTCAAGGCAGAAGGTGCATTTACGAACCTCGGGGTCAAGAGCATTGTCATATTCATACGCCGGAATCTGAAAGGGGCAGGCGACCATGCAGTAGCGGCAGCCGATACATTTCCAGGCATCATATGAAACCGGTCCCTCCGGTTCCTTCTTGAGGGCGCCGACAATGCATGCCGAAACACAAGCCGGTTCGTTACAGTGCATGCACTGGAGTTTGATATAATTTTTCTTCTGGTTGTCATTCGTGGAGGCGAATTGGTTCACCACGGTGTAGCGCTGGTCGGTGGGGCGACGGCGCGATACAAAAACCGATTTGTCCTCGAAACTGGAGAGCGGCTGGTCGGACAAGGAATTGGCATTGTCGCATGCCCATTCGCACTTGCGGCATCCGACACAGACCGCGGTATCGACCAGGACGCCAAACTGGTCGTCGAAATTCCTGGCATTTTCGCCCGAGGAGGCATCGGCGCTTGTCGGAAAAACCGCGAGCGTGGAAGCGGCGGTCAGTTTCAGGAAGTTGCGTCGGCTACTATTCATTTTAATCACCTAAATCCGCTACTATTATGTATATATTGTGAAATAATTCACAATACCTTCCAAAATATAAGCCTTCGTTAAAAGGCTTTCGGAATAATCTACATATTCCTTGTGAAAAAGATAACTATCTCTATCTTTCTTGTCAAGTCCTAAATGTGATAAATATCATCTATTTAGTATTATCGGCGATTTCTGAGAGAAGTTAAAATATATGATAATAATTGTCCTAATAATGGACAGGTTACCCCAACTTATTATATAGCAAAGTATTAAACGATTGGCGACTGAAAGGAATGGAGTTGATTTTGAGGGTGTTGACTATTCGAGGTAATCGATGCGGAACTGATGAAGTTTTACATCGCCGCAGATTCCAGTGCGGAGAGGCCAGGCGTAGAATTCGACCAGGAGGTTGTGGCCTGCCTGATAATCGGTCGGGATGCGGATTGGTTCATGGATATTGTAATGTCTGGTGCCTCCCCAGTAGATTCCGCCGGAAGACAGGACCCCATCAACATATACGATAACTTCGCAAGCCGCTTCCGTCAATTCAATATCGAAAGCCCAGTAGACCGCTCCGGCGTTGCGCGGTATCGGCACGGCCGATTTCATCGCCAGCCGTCCCAGATCCTCCGCCACGCAGAATTCAAAGCGGAGGCAGTCGTTGTCGGCATCAATGAACCAGGGAGTGAAAGAGCCATCAGTCGCCAGGTCCCAGAGATACGGTGTTTGACCGCCTTGCGAGAGAAAAGCGATACGGCGCACCTTGGCGATGATATTGTAATTCAAAGAGGGTCCCATCAGCAAAACATCCCTCACTTCGACCAGAATATCATAGTCGCCATTGCCGCCATCCTCAATTAGCAACCGGCGGTTGCCGGTAGGAACAGCAGGGAGAGTGTAGCTGCCATCCGAAGCTGTCAAAGCGAATATCTGCGAATTGGTGCCATCGGGATTAAGCAGAGTGACACGGACATTCTCCAGGAGAGTCCCTTCTTTGGTGCTGACGATGCCGCTGATGGCGCCGGAATAGGCAGGACTGGTTAGAAAGATGTCGGCGCTGAGATTGTCAGCAAGTTCGAAATCGACTGTCACCGGGTCAAAGCCGTCTCTAACCGCTGTCAGAGTGTAATTCCCGGTGTATAAGTCAAAGAATCCATAGGCGCCTTCAGAATCCGAGGTATCGGCGCGGCTGCCCACCGCCAGAGCGGCGCTGGGAACAGGAACTTTGGTGCCTTCAAAAAAGACATGGCCGGAAATCGATTTGCCGGTATCGATAGTGACCCAGCGGTCCGCCGAGGTCGAATCTTTGCCATCATAAACGGTCAGGGTAAACCGCACCGACATTCCGGAGCGAAGGTAATCGGCGAAGGTGAATCTGGTATTGGGGAGCGAGTCATTTTCGAACAGACCGACCCGCGGATAAGTAATCCATCGATAGCGGAGGGAGTCGTTTTCAGGGTCAGAGGCGAAGGCGGCCAGTTCCAGGGTGCCGCCCGGCAGAATAAAATCGGGCGCAATAGTGATGGAGTCAACTCTGGGGCCGTTGAGTTCAGGTGCGGTTGCTATATCGGTACAGCCTGGCAGCAGCAAAATGAACAGAAGCAAAAATCCGGAAATCGGCATGCCGATGCCGGGTATGGTCTTAGGGTGCGGAAACCGGAAAGTTGTCATTTTCACGGCGATAATATATA
>JBFMEF010000093.1:16876-45462 GCA_040753495.1 Candidatus Zixiibacteriota bacterium | reverse complement strand
GTCTTGCGTCCATCCAAGCCACCAATTTATGAGGCATATTCTGAGTACATCCAAGGGCTTGAATTCTTTGTCCTCAAGAAGGACTATGAAACCGCCTTGGGGAAAGCCAATCGAGCTTTCGCTCTCGATACTTCCTTCCTAATCGCCCGCGACTTGGCCTGCTGCGCGAGCGTGAACTTGGGGCACTGGGCGGAAGCGGACTCTCTGGCGAAGTCACTTACTCTTCGCCGAGGAGAACTGAACCGGACCCAACAACTTTCCTTGGATGCAGTCTGCGCTGTGATTTCCGGGGATTGGCTTGAGTATAAGAATACTTGCCGTGAGATGATCAAGCTTGAACCGGATTCGAAAGTCAACTATTTGAATTCCGGCCGGGCTTCTCTTTGGTTGAATAGACCCTTGGAGTGCATAAAAACTCTGTCCGAAATCAAAGCGCAAGACACAATGATTCTCCAAGATTATGACTATTGGAGCACCTTGACCGTTGCATATCATCAACTCGAGCAATACAAAGAGGAGCTTGCGGCAATCCAAAAATTCAGGCAGGCCATGCCGGAGTGCTACATCAGCTTATTGTGCGAATTGAGTGCTCTCGTCGGTTTAGGGCGAATAGATGAAGTCAAGAAGTTACTTAAAGAAGCGCGAGATCACCCTAATCGACTCGAAGTTCCAGAAAACGCAATGTCAATCGCGGCAAAGGAATTGAGAGCTCACGGCTATGAAAACGAAGCGATGCTGGTGCTTGATGAGCTAATCGAGTGGTACCGGGCAAAACCAGAAGAAGAGAGACAGTCTGACCTTTATCTTTATGCCCGGGCGCTATATGAGGCGCGCCGTTGGCAGGAAGCAAGAGAGACTTTTCAGCAACTCCAAAAACTCCGGCCGGACATTGCGGAATTTCAGTACTATTTGGGCCGGGCGGCGGCCAGACTGGGAGACCAAGCGGAAGCAATGAGGGTGTCAGACTCGCTAGAAAAAGCGGTGCAGCCTTACCTTTTCGGAGGACACGTATATTGTCGTGCTACCATCTCTGCTATTCTGGGCAATAGGGACGAAGCCGTGTCGCTCGCAAAGGAAAGCCTTAGGCAAGGTCACCTCTATACGTTTCACACCGATTTCGACTTCGAATCTCTCAGGGATTACCAACCTTTCAAGAAGCTGATAGAGCCAAGTAGATAATTTGATGTGGTCCTCTATGCCAGCACCTAACCAATATCCTCGCAGCGTCAGTAAGCGTGTCTTCAAGCTAACCTCGTGAAAGAACTTGGACAACCTGATAGCCCTCCGTCCACTAGGTTACTACCTTCCAACGAGTTTCGTCGATCCGGGCATAGTGTAATCGGATAGTGAAGCTGAAGCTGACGAGAGTTTGGGGAGAGTGAGGTCGGGGTAGCCATAAGTCAGGTTTGACAAGATCTCCGAATAATCAAGAGAGTTTTTCATCCAGCAATGCGCTTTTGATGCAGAAGATTTATATTATCTTTCCCCAGAAAATCCAACCATTATACTCTGCTATAAGTCTTCCCAGATACTGCTGTAGATGTGATGGTTGCCCCTTGGGATGTTGAAAAAAGAGGACAAACCGACTCATGTCTGCTTTTCATCATCCTTTCATCGAGCGACCGCAAATATAGTTTTATTAAATTCACTGATTTTCGTCAATATTATAGTGGACTTGTCGAGAAATCATAAGAGTGAAGTAATCTGCTTCTTATATTATCTTCAATTTGTTCTGGAGGCGAGGCTATGAGCTCAAAAGTAACGACTACTGCCCTAATCATTATCCTGAGTATGGCAGCGGCGTCGTTTGCAAGAATCTGCGGCGATGCCACCAACGACGATAGGGTCAATATCTTGGATGCTACCTATATAATCAGTTCTCTATATAAGAGCGGTCCAGCCCCTGAGCCATTAAAGGTCGCCGATGTCAACAACAGTAACAGTGTTAATATTCTGGATGTTACCTATCTGATATCATCTCTATTCAAAGGCGGAGATGCCCCTAATTGCTCTATTTATTTAGGACAGGTGCCGCCCGATTCGATTCCCCAGGCTTTCGCCACGGGGCTTATCTCTACCACCGATATGGAATTTACCGCTTCCTTTGATCCCTCCTTTCAGGAATTCTATTTTACCCGAAGGGGAAGCGATAACATAAACAGGATCTATTATACAAGATTTCAGGATGGCTCCTGGATAGCCCCGGATATTGCACCTTTCTGCGGAGAGTTCATGAGTATGGAGCCGCTAATCACTCCCGACGGGCAAAAACTCTTTTTCAGCAGCACCCGCCCCTGCTCCGGCTGCGGAATCGCCAACTGGTATGTGGTGAAAGAGGGCTCCGCCTGGTCGGCCCCGCAGACTCTGGAGGCTCCACTCAACAGCTTAATGATGATGTATTCTACCCAGAGTTCAAACGGCAATATCTATTTTACCAATATCTCCGCTCTTCCTCCAGCCATATATATATCTCAATTTTCTGATGGTCTCTATCAAACGCCGACGAAACTGGGCACTGCCATAAACAAGGGTTACAACGAAGCTCATCCCTATATCGCACCCGACGAGAGTTATATAATATTTGACGCGCAGAACAGACCGGGCGGATTCGGTGGCTCCGACCTTTATATCAGTTATCATAATGAGGATGGTTCCTGGACGGAGTCGGTAAATCTTGGAAGCAGTTTCAATACTGCCGGGGAAGAACTGGCGCCGACCGTGTCGCCGGACGGCAAATATTTCTTTTTTGCCAAACCCAACGGACTAAAACATGACATATTCTGGTGCAGTATCGCTTTCATTGACAAACTGCGCCCGGCCAATTAGGAAAACTGAATAGTTATCTGCTAACGGAATGGAAATCAGGAAAAGCACTCGCCGACGGAGGATGCTGCTGGCTGATAATCCAACCCCGAACAAGAGTGCAACTGATGCGGCGCTGCATTAGGATATGTCGAGAGCTTTGAATCTCTGGAGTGCGGCTCAGTTATTTGGGCACTGAGTTCTTGAACCGATAAGAGACTAAATTAATTAGTACCAAGGAGGTTGACGGAGTCAACCTCCCTGGTCATTCGATTTCATCTCTCCGTTCAGGCGATATCGAAGCGGTCAAGATTCATCACTTTGTCCCATGCCGCGACAAAATCATTCAGGAACTTTTCCTGAGAATCAGCGCAAGCATAAACCTCCGCCAATGCCCGGAGTTGGGAATTGGAGCCGAAGACAAGGTCAACGCGGGTGCCGGTCCACTTGGGTTCGCCAGTGGCGCGGTCGCGCCCTTCGAAGAGTTCTTCATCTTTTCCGGTTGCCTTCCATACGGTGCCCATATCGAATAGATTCACAAAGAAGTCATTAGTGAGCGCCTCGGGCTTTCTAGTGAAGACGCCATGTTTCGAACCGGCGTAGTTTGCTCCCAGAACGCGCAAGCCGCCGATAAGCACGGTCATCTCCGGTGCGGTCAGGGTCAATAATTGCGCTTTATCGACCAGCAGCTCTTCGGGTCGCACGCTGTATTTGGTTTTCACGTAATTGCGGAAACCGTCGGCTTTTGGCTCGAGTACTGCAAATGAGGTAACATCGGTCTGCTTCTGCGAGGCATCCATTCGTCCCGGTCTGAAGGGTACGGTGATCTTATGACCGGCGTTTTTCGCTGCCTGCTCAACACCGGCGCATCCGCCCAGGACAATTACATCAGCCAGCGAAACCTTCTTATCGCCGGACTGAGATTTATTGAACTCCTTCTGAATCCGCTCCAGGGTCTTAAGCAGTTTCGAAAGTTGGGCAGGCTGGTTAACTTCCCAATCCTTTTGAGGCGCCAGGCGAATGCGGGCGCCGTTTGCGCCGCCGCGCTTGTCGGAGCCGCGGAAAGTGGATGCCGCCGCCCAGGCGGTCGAAACCAGTTCCGATATAGAGAGACCAGACGCCAGAATCCTGCTCTTGAGGGAAGCGATATCCTGCTTGTTAATCAGTTTATGATTGACGGCGGGAATCGGGTCCTGCCAGATAAATTCCTCTCTGGGAACCTCAGGACCGAGATAGCGTGCACGGGGACCCATATCGCGGTGGGTTAATTTAAACCATGCCCGCGCGAAGGCATCGGCGAATTCCCTGGGATTATTCAGATAACGTCGGGCGATTGGCTCGTAAATCGGGTCGAACTTGAGCGAGAGGTCGGCAGTGGTCATCATGGGTCGATGTTTCTTAGAGGGGTCGTGCGCGTCAACAATCATATCCTCTTCGTCCACATTTTTGGCCAGCCACTGATTGGCGCCGGCCGGGCTTTTGACCAGTTCCCAATTGTATTTGAAAAGTATTCTCAGATAGCCCATATCCCATTTGGTCGGGTTCGGTTTCCAGGCGCCCTCGATACCACTGCTGATAGTGTCGCCTGCTTTACCGCTTTTGTAACGGCTTATCCAGCCTAAGCCCTGCTCTTCGATAGGAGCCGCCTCAGGTTCGGGACCGACATTGCGGGCATCACCGGCGCCATGACATTTGCCAAAGGTATGCCCGCCGGCGACGAGCGCCACGGTCTCTTCATCGTTCATAGCCATACGTCCAAAGGTCTCGCGGACGTCACGTCCCGAAGCGACCGGGTCGGGATTGCCGTCAGGTCCCTCCGGATTTACATAGATTAATCCCATCTCCACTGCCGCGAGCGGATTTTCCAGTTCCCGGTCGCCGGAATAGCGCCTGTTACCGCGCCACTCGGCTTCGGAGCCCCAGTAGATATCTTCTTCCGGCTCCCAGATATCCTCGCGCCCTCCGGCGAAACCGATGGTTTTGAATCCCATTGATTCCAGAGCGCAGTTGCCGGCAAGAATCATGAGGTCGGCCCAGGAGAGTTTCTTGCCGTATTTCTGTTTAATGGGCCAGAGCAGTCGTCGCGCCTTGTCGAGATTCACATTGTCGGGCCAACTGTTGAGCGGCGCAAAGCGCTGATTGCCGGTCCCGCCGCCCCCGCGACCGTCACCAACACGGTAGGTGCCGGCGCTGTGCCACGCCATCCGGATGAATAGTCCCCCATAATGACCCCAGTCGGCGGGCCACCAGTCCTGCGAATCGGTCATAAGCGCATAGAGGTCCTTTTTGACAGCTTTCAGGTCGAGTTTCTTGAATTCTTCGGCATAGTTGAAATCCTTTTCCATTGGATTGGACTTGGCAGAATGCTGGTGTAGAATTTTCAGGTTCAGTTGATTGGGCCACCAGTCGCGGTTGGAAGTACCGCTGCCGGCCATGCCGGTCACCGGACATTTTCCCGTGGAATCCTTGTTTTGGTTGGTCATGATATCTCCTATATTTTGGTAAATGTTGTTGAGCCAATCCTAATATGCTGCAGGCTGACCAGCCTGACAGCCCGTTTTATATTTTCACGCAGTTCTGGCAGATGGTCTGACAGAAGGAGCCTAATATTAGGCAAGGTATTGGAAGCGGGCAAAATAAGCGTCATTTCTTTTTCCTTCTGCCCCGCAATATCACCTGGAACTCGACAATCTCGAAGTCTTTGAGTCTTTCCTTGCCCTTGACCTCCAGTTGGTCCCAGGGGATGTCGTAAATATCGCCGGTTTCGCTATCGATAAAGTGATGGTGTTTCTCAAGGTTGGGGTCAAAGACTATGGCGCCTTCCTTAATTGTCTGCATCGCCAGCAGTCCCTTCTCCACGAGCAGATTCAGGGTGTTGTAAACGGTAGCCCGGGAGACAGTGGGGCATTTCTTGCGGGCATAACTCAATACATCATCCGCCGAGGGATGGTCCTTGCTTTTCAGCACATACTCAACCACGGCAATCCTCTGCGGGGTAGGCTGAATATGACAGCGTCGCAGAACAGCAATAGCATCCTTCATAAGTTTAGAATAAGTATTATATTAGACAATGTCAAGAGTAAAATAATTTGATGATACGAGAAACGAAAATCGTACCGCCACATCTGATAGAATTAATCAGAGAAGTCGCCAAGGAATGATGAGAGAGTGGTTGGGGTCGCATGTAGATAATCTATCTTCATAATAGCGCGCCCATGAGATGCGGATTTCGGTAACAAAGAGCTGCCGGCAGCGGAATGGATTTAATCGCACTTGTCAAATTCTGGGGAAAAGGTGCGATTCTTGAAGGAATTTGTGAAACTCGGGGTTATTTATTAATACCACTCTTATCAGCAGCATCGCCGCCGGGCGTTCTTTTTAACTTGTCTTTCATCCGCTTCAGGAGATTTCTTGCCCAGGCGAACTCGAGAGACAGTATGGCAAGGCCGGCCGGGATGACGATAAAAGCCGGTCCCGGGAGAACTATCAAGGCGATGCCAATTGCCAGGACGGTGAAACCGACCACGGCTATAATCAATCGCCTTAACTGTTTGAGCGTTTTCACGAGCATGATAGACTCTGCCTTGCCATCAAGTATAATATACGATTCTTGTTACAGACAACAGTCTTCAGAATTGCCAGCCAACGCCAAGAACCAGATAGTTGACAAGAGCGAAAGTATAGATTTCATCATTGTCGGCGCCACCTTCCAGGATACGATATCCGAGCTTTATCTTAATGCCATTTGCCATGTCTGCCGTAATTGCCGCAAGTACATCCTCGGCCCGCCCCTGCGGAGCCGCCAGCGCATCGCCATCGACAAGCAGGCCGAACATCCGGCTGATTTTCAGGTCAAATCTGAAATTTATAAGCGGCACGAAACCGGTGTTCGCCTTTTCCGAGGTCAGGCCGTCCCCTTGAATCGAAATAGCAGCATCCCGAATCTTTCCGGTGAAACCGATGCCAATACGGAGTTGGTCGCGGCGAAGAATTTCGTAACGATAGGTAATCCGATATGAATCAAACCGGTATTTAGTTTTCAAGGCGGTCATGGCGGGAAAGGTGGCAGCGCCAAATATGATGTCGTTTGAGACCGCTCCCTTTCCCTCCAGACGTAACGGCGCGGCCAGCAGCGACAATGTATGGCGGTCGCCAAATCCATAGGATATCCGGGCGCGCCAGAAAGGGCTTTGTTCCAAGTTCAGATCCTGAGAAAGTGAAATGAGCGTGCCGGAATTGCCGGGATACCGGACGTCATTATAACCACTAATGGCGACGCCGCTCTCGAGGTCGAGCTGCACTCCGTCAGAGGCGCGCGCCGGGGTCGCCAGCGCTGAGGCCGCCACCAGGGTTATAACAATGAATATATATCTCTTGAATCTGCTCATCTTATTGTCTCCGGTGTCCCAGTGATGCGCGAATCTGTTCGAGGCGCTGTTTCAAACTCGCCAGGTCAGAGATGAAAACTGCGTCGTTAGAGTCAATTGCCGTTTTGTATGATTCCGCTGCCCGCCCTCCAATAAGGAGAGTGAGATTGTGGGGAAGCAGTCTTCGGAGCCGTTTGATTTCCGCCGGAAGTTTGGAATCATCGGCGGGGTAAACAAGGCTTAATGCCACCGCTCTGGCATCAGATTTTAAAGCCCCGGCGGCAATTTCCTCAGCCGGCAGATTGGGACCGAGGTAAAGCGGTCGCCATCCTGCCACAGCAGCCAATATGGCTACGGCAAGGGCGCCGGCTTCGTGCAACTGCCCCACCGGAGCCACTGTCAGGATTACCGGCGCATCCGGCTCGTATCGGAAATTTTCCAGGATAGAGCCGACATGATGAACGACCACCGCCGTTGCCATATGCTCGTTGGCAATGCGGAGATTGCCCCCTTCCCACATGTCGCCAATTCGCTCCATCAGGGGCATGATGATTGCCTCCAGAGCCCGCGCCTGTCCGAAATCGACATCAGCCCGGGCGAGAACCGTACTCAACGCCTCGGCGTCAAGTCGCTCCACCGCTTCCAGCGCCGTTACAATATAATCTGACTCATTGCTATCAAGAGGTCTCGCCGAGAATTGATTACCCGGGCGCTCCTTAGCTATCAACTCTTCCAATTTGGCGGTTGGAATTCTGGCGACATCGCTGATACGATGACCGGCCTTCACGGCGCGACCAAGCAGGTCGAGACGATGGGCGTCCTCTTCAGAATATAATCGCCGATTGGAACCGGTGCGCAGCGGTTTGACAGCGGCGTATCGTCGCTCCCAAACACGAATGAGATGTTGGCTCAAGCCGGACCGCTTTGCCACGGCTTCGATTCCCAGGATGGCGGAACTGGTATTTTTTTTCATCTTAAGAGCTGCTTTCATATTTCATCATAATATATAGACAAATCATATAAAAAAGTTCTGTTTAAGCAACAACAAAAATGCTGAAAAAGTTCTTAATGATGCCAAAAATGTCGGGATGTATAAAGATAATCGTCAGTGTCGCATTATGATACGATTTCTTGTCTTTTTTTGTAGAGGATGGGGAACTATTGGGGAAGCCCGGCGGTTATATTAGACAATTGATAGACAAAACATAAACAGAATAGAACGAAAGGAGAATTAAAATGAAGTCATTTGATTTAATCGCGGTGGCCCTTCTGGTAGTCGGAGGCCTCAATTGGGGACTGGTCGGGCTTTTGCATTTCGACCTGGTCGCCACGCTTTTCGGTAATGCCACCCTGTTGAGCCGGATTGTTTATCTGGTAGTCGGTTTGTCGGCTCTTTACCAGGTGCTGCAGTGGAAGGCTATGCAGCGTCGTTGGGTAGCGGCACGGGCATAAGTTCAGACTAATGAAGACAAGCGTTGAAAGAAGAAAAAAACTAATCATCAATTTAAGGAGAAGAAAGATGTTTACCCGCAAATTCAAAATGATTACCGCGGTCCTGGCAGTTATGTCGCTTGGTCTGGTCGGCTGCAGTGATAATGACAAGAGTCCGATGACGAGTGGCACCAATGAGCCTACCAAGGATATTGTTGAGACGGCTGCTGCGGCAGGAAATTTTACCACACTTCTGGCTGCGGCAGAGGCGGCCGACCTGGTTGATGCCTTGAAGGGTGCCAGTCCGATCACTGTCTTTGCGCCGACCGACGAGGCTTTTGCGGCTCTTCCGGAAGGAACGGTGGAGGCGCTTCTTAATGATAAGGATGCCTTGACTGCTATTCTCACCTATCATGTTGTCCCCGGCGCGGTCACATCCGACCAGGTGGTGAAACTGTCCAGCGCCGAAACCCTCAATGGCGCCAGTGTGACCATTACTCTTACAGGGGACGGCAAGGTTATGATTGACAACGCCACTGTTACTGTGACTGATATTAAAGCCACCAACGGTATCATCCATGTTATAGATGCCGTTCTGATTCCCGGGGCTTCCGGTTCGTCTCGGTTGAACCCACTCGCGACAGCCTATTCGCTGGGCGGCGGCTGGATTTCCAGGGCTATTCGGAACGGTGACCTGAACTGGTTCACCAGATATCTCTCACTGTACACCGTCTCCCGTCTGGCCGGTCTTCCCACTCTGACGACGGCGGTGAAGGCGGCCGGTCTTCAGAGCACCCTGATGTACAAAGGACCGTTTACGCTGTTTGGCCCCACGGAAGAGGCTTTTAGCGCTCTCCCGGCCGGAACGGTGGAAGCCCTGCTGAGTGACCCCGCAACATTGCGCGGCATCCTTCTGTATCATGTGACTCCTGGTGTGGTCAAGGCAGCGGACATTGTGAATTTGACAGAAGCAACTATGGCTAACGGTCAGACTGTGACCATTACGGTCGAGAACGGCATGGTTAAAATCAATAATTCCACGGTACTGTTCGTGGATATCGCCGCCCGAAACGGCGTCCTTCATATAATAGACGGTGTTCTTATTCCTCAGTGATTCAGGGGAAATATTAAATAGGACACGGGTTAGCAACGCCGGAGATAAAGATAGATTTCCGGCGTTGTGACGTTATGATGCTTAGTCAATCAGACCTGGATTTAGAGAGCCTCGGTAAAAGCCGAGGCTCTCTATATTGCAAGGACGTATGGAATCAAATGGAATCCGGTTACCTCAGCAGCAACATTTTCTTTGACTCAATATGATTTCCGGCCTGAAAGCGATACAAGTAAACGCCGGTGGAGACGGACTTACCGGAAGCATTGGTTCCGTCCCAGGTAATCGTATACGACCCGGCTGATTCCTCGCGGTTAACAAGAGTCCTTACTTTTTGACCAAGCGCATTGTACACTTCGATAGTAACGCGGTTTCGCTTCGGCAGGCTGTACTTAATCGTTGTTATCGGATTAAATGGATTGGGGTAGTTTTGTGAAAGTTCGAAGTGGTAGGGCAGTATATCCCCAGACTGGTCGTCCTCGACATCAGTGACAATCTGCGTAGTAAAGGCGGCATAGAGGCCGGTCTGCTCAATAGGAGCATAGACTTCGTTTTTGATAATGTCCACGGCTCCGCCGAGCGGTTGCCAGCCGGTTACGTCATCGACCCAGAGATATATTGCCAGTGAAGTTTCGTCACCCTGAGCCTGCTCCCCCAGCCTCAGGTCGGCATCGTCGTAACGAATAACTACCTGATTGGCTCCGGTAAGCTGCTCATCGGGAAAGACCGACAGGCAATGCGCCTGTCCGGCCTGCACCGCGTTTTCATCCAGTCCGGTCCGAATGACCGGATAGGGCGAAGAAAGAATGATGGTTTTTGTCAAAGAGACGTTGGTGGAATCTATTTTAAACTCACTCTGTCCCTCGGCTCCAAAGAGCCAGATGAATGACTGAGAATGGCTGACTCCGGTTATAGTGTACCTGCTGGGAACAAAGAACGCCTTTGAGGAATCATCAACCGCCCAGAGCGTGAAGGAACCTGATATCCCCAGACTATCTGAAACTGTGGATGAGTACCCGGAAGCAGACAGGCTGATAGATTGACTGTAACTGCCACCATAAGACGGCCACAAATCCAGACTCGGGTCGGACGGGAAAGATTGAGCCGCGGTGAAGTCGCAGTTCACCCCTTCGGCAATCAGAATTGCCCTGATGATTAGAGGATAATTTCCCTTAACTTCATTCAACTCAATGGTGAGACTGTCATCGGCGCGGCTGGCGGAGAATCTGTTACCAACTTTGCTCACTCCCGACCCTCCTGATTCAGCCATACCGTACAACCAGCCGGTGGTCAGATTTTGGGAAGAAGCAAATGACGGCGACGGGGTAACAGTTCCAAGGCTGTTACCTTTGCTGGCAAGGATCTGGTAGGCGGCATCTTTCACGCCGACTACCCAGGCTCCAGACGCGTCCGATGATCGCCCCTGTTGTATTACTCTCTCCAGAGGTGCCCCCGCGTTCGGATTGTTCCATAACCTGATATCGGCGTTGTCACCGCCGCTGGAATGATGAACTGTCACATGCTTGTTGGAATATCCGGTCGCCTGCGGCAAAACTTGATTGGGGAAGTGAATCATCAAGCCGACATCGTAGTCCGGATTATTCAAATCGTTGTTAGGTCCCGAGAAGAATACGGCCGGGTTGGTGACGACCCGCTCTAAAGTATCCAGCAAGTCGGGCTTGAGGATTGGAACGAAGAGATTGTGGGCGCCCCAGGGGACTGCTTCGACCCAACTCTCCAGATGCTCCCAGCAGGATTTGCCGTGCACCCGCCACTGATTGGTATTTCGGCAGGACTCCATATTGTAACGAAATGTCCCCGACATCTCTGATGAGATTCCGCCGCCATCCTCGTATTGGCTGTCCATGAAGCCGTACCGGAAGACGGTCGGCGGCAGACAACGCAAACTGTTATTGGGAGAATAGAGGTTGCTGTCCGGGTGCCAGAAGAGATACTCGTCAAAGAAGTTAAGCGCGTAATGACCGAACTCGTGGACTTTGGTGCGATAATCATGAGAGGGATGGGTAAGGTCCAGAGGGTACACGGCATCGGTATGGTTTCTGGTGCGGGTGGAGTCCCCCATCCAGATGCGAGGCATATAGAGATAATCGATACCGTTGCGCAGAATGCCACCGGCGTGAGCCCGTGGCCATTCCATATTGCTGGCGAAAATGAGGAGATCGGCTTCCGCGTAAAAGTCGTTATTATCGAAGATATAAACGGTATCGAGCCGTATCTGGCCGTCGCTGACATCGTACAGGTAATTGGACATATACCTGAAGTTATCTTCCAGGCTCCAGAGATAGGCATCGGTCGCTTCCCATTCCAGGGAGACCAGAAGGTTGTAGCGCAATTCGGCGTGGTTAAGCACTATATCCTGATTCCCCGAAGTCAGCGTGTCAAAGAATAGATGTCCGTTTTCGGCAAATTGCGTATTGTCCAGATGGACGCTGTACATCGTGCCGAGCAGCGCCTCATGTTTGACGGCCGGTTCACTGTGTACATGCCTGGCGATCTTGAGACTGTCGCCGACAACCAGGGTATCTCCAGTCAAATCAAGTTGCGCGAAAAAAGAATCCGGGGCAAGCGGTATCAGACTTAAGCGCCCCCTGTCATCGGCAGTGAATGAGCCCAGCGTGTCCTCGTCGAAGTACGGCGGATTGTTGCTTACCCTGATGAGGTCAAAGGTAACATTAGGCAGGCTGTCGCGGCGGGCATCGCGGATAGTGATATACTTGGTTCCGTTGTATCTGGCGAGGGTGGTATAGTTCTGGAAATAGAACCAGCCGGCGGTATCGGCATGGAGAATGGAGCCGAGGTCAACACCAGTAGTGCAGGCCCATTGTTCGGCTCCCGATTGGTCAAATTTATGGACTGCTACACGGTCGTTGACATAAACATTGCCATTCCGGTCGGCGCCCATATATCCGGCGATACCCGGTTTGGTCCATTTCACCGCGCCGGTGGCGGCGTCCAGCACCATCGTTTCGCGCTCGCTGTCATCAAGCGCCGCTTTTGTAGAGACCAACCAGTGCCAGAGCAAAACATTTCCGCTGTAGTCGGTTGTGGGAGCGTACATACTGCTAACATTGGTCTCTCCGGGAAAAGAGGTAGCCCATCGCCCGGAGCGCTCAACGTGACTCCAGTACGGTTGCGGCGACATAAACTGGTGCTTGAAGATCAATAACTCTCCCATCCGTCCACTGAAAACATAGGCGCTAAATATAGAATTATCAGAGGCTGCAACCCAGGTTGAGCCGGAGAATGAACCGCCGGTTGTGTAGCGGCGCAGGTAGTAAGTAGAGCGGTAACCGACGTTTCCAAATACAATATTTGTAAAACAACTGTCGCGGCAGTTCTGGCAGAGACTATTGCAGCAGAATTCAGCGACATAGATGCCGACATTGACCAAGCCATCATTATCGGCACTTACGTTCCATATGCCGGTCAGCTGGCGGTCCTCTCCTGTCACTCGCTCTACCAGCGTTGGTGTACCTGATTGGGAATCGAGGCGATAGATTACGCCGTGGCTTATCACCCCTGATTCCCCGGGATTGCCGGAGCCGTCCGGGAGAGAATCGATGCAGAAGCTGTCGACCGGCGTTTCGGTAAAACCGATCCAGAGGTTGCCATCGAAATCAACGGCGCCTCTGGGGTAGCTGGCGTACGGGGCCAATTGGGCGGTTAGAACCCTGCCCCAGGCGAGAGTTCCGTCAGCATTTATCTTGATTCCGACAACCGATACATCATGGCCTCCAAGTATCTCGTGGTGTCCGAAGATGTAGAGGTCACCCGCCGGGGAGCGACCGAAGTAATTGAGACCTAAACCGGAGTCGGGGTAGTTTACCTGCCAGGCAATCGTGGAGTCCGGTCTGAGTTTAGTAACCCGCGCCCCCTCATGGTTGTATCCTGCGTAGGAAAGCACAAAGGCGTTACCGGAATCATCAACGATAACCGGATGGTCAATGTAGGCATAGCGGCCAAGCGTAGAAAAATTATAATTCCATTCTGGCACCAGTTGCGCTGTCGCGGCGCTGGACAAAAAAAGCCAACCGCATATTGCGGCCGGCAGCAGAGTTGAGAATCGGAGATGCATCGGCGGGAACCTCACACATTGTCTGGATTATTTTATATGAATATAATTAATAGGACAGATTTGTCCATATAATTGTGACCATGCACTCTCTAACAGATAGTACAAGTATATTTGATGAGCAAGCGGGAGGACCTTCGCGAAGCACAGCCTGTGGGAGATAATGCCGCCGGAGAGGTCAGCGACACTATGCTTCCATATAATGTTCCAGGTGGGAATGCGGCGATAGAAGACCATCTTCAAGGCGCAGGATGCGGTCGGCAAACGGGAGAATTCTCTGGTCGTGAGTCGCCACCAGCAGGCCGCAGCGGGATTGTTTGACATAATCATGGAGGAGTTCAAAGAGAGAAAGGGCCTGTTTTGATTCCAGATTCGCGGTCGGTTCATCGGCAATAATCAGACGGGGGTTGTTTATCATGGCCCGGGCGGCGGCGACTCGCTGCTTTTCTCCCTGGCTCAGTTGGGACGGATAGCCATTAGCAAGATGCTCAATCTGAAGTTTAGAAAGTAACCGGGTGGCGTCGGCAATGGCGTCGGCGCGGGCGGCTCCGGCGAATTTGCGAGTTAGAATCAGATTCTCTAAGACTGTAAGAGGGTCGAGGAGACGAAAAGTCTGAAAAATAAATCCGATATTCTGAGCCCGGAGTTTCTGCAGTTCTCGCGGCTGGAAGGTGTCAAACGGCTTGCCGAAGAGACTCAATTCTCCGGCAGTCGGTGAGGCCAGACCGGCGGCAAGGGTGAGCAATGTTGTTTTGCCGCTTCCGCTGGGACCGATAAGGATAGCGGTTTCGCCGCATCGGACAGTAAGGGAGACGTCGGCGACCGCCACGGTTTTCTGCATGCCGCGGCCGAATTCCTTACGGATGCGCCGCATTTCGACCAGAATACTGTTATCGACAAATTTCATTGCAAGGTCTCCGCGGGGTAGATGGTTCGCAGTTTCTGCATAGGGAACAGCCCGCTTAAGAGGCAGGTAACAAAGATGGTTGAGATAACTAACGCCAGTTCAGAGAATGTTGTTACCGTACGGAGTTCCGGGGCGATCAATCGGATAAGTGAGGTAACCGGCAGGAACAGGAATATGCCGGCAACGATTCCGATTGTCGCAACCTGGGCAGAGAGATTAAGAATCAATCCGGGAAGGAAACCGGCCGAGGCGCCGAGAGTTTTCATCACGGCAAAATCAACGCGCCGTTCCATAATCATAAGCGACAAGAGCGAACTAAGGATGATGACCAGAACCGCAACGCTTATGATGCAGACGGCAATTATGAAGGGGAGAAATCCTGACTGCATTTCGCGGCGATTGGCGGAAACGAATTGTTCATGAGTGAAAACTGATGACTTCGGAAGCCGGCTGGTGATTTCATTTGATAAGGTCTGAACCGACTCAGAATCCGCCGCATTCACCAGGAAGGCGCTGACAATTTTGAGGTCGCCGACCAGCCGTTGTGCCATCGTCAAAGTAACAAATGCATACTGAATAACAAAGGCGTTGGTTCCCTCTGAGAGACCGACAACTTCTAATTTCTGGCGATTGCATATTACGGTATCGCCGGGGAGAATGCCATATTTGGCGGCAAAGCAGTCATCGAGAACTATTTCGTAGTCCCTTTCTATCGCGCGACCTATCACCACTCGCGGTGGTCCGCCCAGCGGCTTGCGCAGGTCATACCCGACCAGGTAGACGGTTCCTTCCGAGGTCGGCGTCCGCACCACCGATAGGAAAAGCAAGAGGGGGCTCAAAGAGCTGACACCGGGCAGGTCGCTGAGTATCCGGCTCTGCTTGGCAGGCAGGATGGAGGAGCCGCGGACGATATTGGTGGCATTTTCCTGAAGCACCCAGAGGTCACAGCGGTTTTGCAGGATATAATCGAGAGTGCCGTCAGAAACGCCGCGATATACGGAGCAAAGAAAAGTCATGAGGACAGTGCCTAACGCCACCGAGGAGACGATAAGAAGAGAGCGCGAGGGGCTAAAGCGGAGATATTTCCAGGCGCAGCGAATCATGGCAATACCTCCCGGTCGGTATTCGCAAGAGATGAAGCGGCGGATATGGCGAAATTGCCTAATCTCCAGATATTGAAGGAACCGTAGAAGAAGCCGCGGTCTTTGCGGCGCAGGATTTCGGCCCGGGTTGTCTCGGAAGCGACCTGTTCTGTGAGTTTATCAGGGATTGCAGGAGAGCGGAACATAGTCCAGAAAGCGGCGCGGGCGCCGGCAGTCGCGCGGTTGCCGAGAAGTTGGGACAGATTTTCGATTTGACGGGAATCGAGATATTCGAAAATATCGGATAGATTGAATGCCTCGAATCTCGCCGATTCATTCTGTCTCAGATATTCTTCGAGGCCGGCAACATTCAGATGAAGTCGGTCAAGCCGCTCACGAATATGATAATAGTGCTGGGGCAGAAGATAGTCCGGTCCCGATTGGGGCAGACGGTAGTTGCCGGTCAAGATGTACCTTAGGAAGTGATTGTTGTCGGCAGGAATTTCGGTCAATCCGTGTCTGGTTCGGGCGAAAAGCTCATCGGCAATATTCGTCTGGGTAACCTGCGCGAAGGCGCCATGGCAGCGGCCCCATCTGCCAAGAAGAGGACGGCTGAAAAAGAGTGAGAATAATCTTTTCCACCAGCGATTCTGCGAGAGTCTCTGATAGAGCGAAGCCTGCTCTTCCAGCGAAGAGGCTTCCATAATATCGGTGAAGGATTGGCGGGAATGAACCAGCGGCAGAATGATTTTCCGGAAGAGCCGCAGGTATGATTCAAACCTGCCGCAATGAATAATGCCTTGTTCAATAATCTTGCGATGAGAATCCCAATAGAGACGGGCATCACTATCAAGATAGGGCGCGACCTGCCGGTAGAGAGAGATTCGGTCATTACCGGGGGAAGCGCCGACAAACCGGACGAAGTCGTCATACTCCAGGCGGCGGATAGCGGCCGCTTTCAATGCTGTCAGGCAGACCTGCTCCGGATTGTAATCGAGCGCGGTGACCGATTGAGGGTCATCAAGAAGTAACGCCAGACTGTTGTCGCCGCCGGAAGCAATCGACAATACACGGTCACCCGCTTTGACAGCGAGGGCTTTGCGGAGAATATTTGCATCTTCCCAACATTGCGCATAATTGATACTCATATATTTCCTCCAGTGGCTACTCCGACCCGCTCGCCCATCCGGACAGAGGTTTCGAGCTGTCGCGATGAATTAAACAGAATATCGTCATCGATTCTGAGGCGGTTTTTCTCGAAGTGAAGAACGACAGTAGAGCCGCCCAATTCAAAATACCCCTTGCGGTCGCCCTTGGCGACAGGAACGCCCGGAGTGAAACTTTGCCTGATGGAGCCTACCGTGAACGCGCCGACTTCGACTATAAGTACATTACCGAAGCAATTGCTTTCTAAGCGGGTGAGATGGCGCAGATTTTCGGAGTAGAACGGCACCAGATAACGGAGAGAATATGGTCCGCCGGCGTAGAGAGAGCCACTCAGCGCTCGCGTTTTTTCAGGTTTTCCGGAGACCGGGAAATGAAAATGATGATAGTCAGCCAGGCTGAGACGGAATATGAGCGCCGAGCCGCCGTCAAACTGCCGCGCCAGACGGTCATCCTTTAAGAACGTTCGAATATTGAATAGATGCCGCTTAATCGGAAAAGTCTGTTCGACCGAAATATGCGGAATTGCCAGGACTCTGGCGTCAACAGGAGAAACGCAACTGCCAGGGTTAGAATCAATGGGGCGCCGCTTCAAATCTATTTCCCTGACGAAAAACTCGGCGAAACTGCGGAATGATTGGGTGGGAACGGTGAATTCCTGATGGTCAATTCCCATCCGGTCGATAAGCGGCTCAATCTTCCTGCGGCTGTATTTCGAGCGGTGGAACCATCCGTGGAGGGCGCTGAAAACAGGATGACTCAGGATAAAGCGAGTGATAAGCATTCCCAGTGGATTGTTATAAGACCAAACGAGGAAGCGAGCGGCAAAGATTTTTTCGCGTTTAATTGTGCCGGTTTTCCGGTCGATATATTCTATTTTCAGATTAGTTTTCATAGTTGAACTCATAGAGAGCATATTCATGCTGGGCGGTAATGCCGCATCGGCCGGCAAGGCCGTGCGCTTTATTTCCCTTAACGCGGAGGGTGAGCATAATTTCGTCATACCCTTTATCCAGCGCTTTTCTGATAATGAAATAGAAACCGGCCCGTCCCAGCCCCAACGCTTCTTTCTCGGTTTCCGGAGTGACCCCTCCGATATAGAAATTCAGACGGGGCTGTCGCTCGCGGTGGAAAAGGTAAGCGAGTTTGGCAGTCAAACCGCTTTTCCCTTTCATAGCGCGAATAGCATCGGGGTAATCAGGAAAGGCGACGGCGAAACCGACCGGCAGATTATTCGGATTATAAACCAGCAGAAAGAGCTCCGGGTCAAGGAGGGGCTCCATTCTTTCAAAGACAGTAAGAAATTGGGCAGAGGAAACCGACGTGAAACCGATGAATCCGCGATAAGAGGAAATGAGAACTTTCCGCAGTGTTTCAATCTGCTCGCGACGCATTGAGAGCTTGAAGTTTTCGAAGCGATACCCTTTGCCTTTAAGAAGTTCCAGCCGTTCGGCGCCGCGCGGGAGCAGCGCTTCCAATCGTTCCTTGCCGCTGACAAACAAAGAATCCCATTCCTGCAAGAGATGAAAACCAAACCGTTCAAAAAAGAGCGGGTAATAGGGAGGGTTGTAGGGCTCACCGACGAAGAGGGTGGAATCAAAGCCGCGCGTCATAAAGCGGTAGCCGTTCCAGATACTCCCGTTCAGAGGACCCCAGACTCGGGTAAGGCCGAACTGGTTTTTAAGCCACAGGCAGGCATTGCGGAGAAGCAGCTCTGCGGCGCGATAGTCATTCCGACATTCAAAGAGTCCCACCGCGCCGACTGGCTGGTTATCGGAGGCGCGCAGTTGCGGATTGAAGAAAGCTGAAATGCGGCCACAGATTTCGCCGGAGGAATATGCCAGAAAGTGGCGGCAGACCGTGCCGGAATCTATATGCGCCGCACTGCCGGAATCGAGCAGTTGTCGCTGTGTCCGCTCTATCGGCGGAATGAAGTTACGGTCGTCTTTATACAGGTCATAGGGAAACCGCAGAAAGGAATCTTCCAGTTTACGGTCGGATGTAAATGATCTCAGTTCCATACTACTTCTCCGGTGGCGCCATCCATATAAACATGGGAACGGTCGGGGATAAGTCGAGTCGCTCCTTCCAGACCGACAATGGTAGGGATGCCAAGCTCCCGTCCGACAATGGCGGTATGAGAGAGAATACTCCCCCGCTCGACAATGATGCCGGCGGCTCGAATCATCAGAAAGACCCAGGAGGGGTCAGTTGATTCGGCGACAATTATTTGCTCTGGTTCCACCGCGGAGCGGTCAGGATGGTGCATTACGACGGCGATACCATCGGCAACACCGGAACTGCAGGCGGTTCCAATGAGGCGATGATTTCCGTTGTCGGGGCGAACGGTTGCCGGGGGATTATAGAGGGCAGGGGGAAGGCCGGTTTCAAAACGAGCGGGAAGATTTTGCGCCGCGAATAGTTTGTACTCCGCGCGACGCAACTCGACTAGTCTGGTCAAATCGGCGGTGACCGATGTCCCCTGAAAATATCCGAAAATTTCCGGCACCGTGAGATAACCGATATCCTCGGGGCAGGAGATGGCTTTTGATTCTGTCAGACGTTTTGCCAGCAGATGGAAAACCTCGCGCGCCAGGCCGTAGGCGCGGGTGCGGGCGAAGCGAAGATTCTCGCGTCCGGCAACGGAGAGACGTGCTCTAATCAGTACTCTCCTTATCAGGAATTTTTTGAAAGGATTTCTCAGCTGGGAGAAGAGCTGTTTCTCCGCCGCGCGCCGCTGTGATGTCTCCTGCTCCGTCAGCCTGGAGACAGTCAGGTCGGTGTTGATATATTCCTTAAGAATATTAATCAACAGCTCCGGATTCTGCCGCAGAGTCACCGTTTCCAGTTTCAGTTCCTCGCCGGCGCGGTCGCCGTAAAGTTGCAGATGTTCAAGACAGCGCTGCCGCAGAGGAAGCAGAGAATTATCGCGCAGAATTCGTTGCCAGATGTTTGAGGCGGTCTGCTCGCTGAAAACGGTTCGATATTCCGAACTGCGGCGAATCATTTCTGCCAGTGCGACCAGGGAGCGAACGGCCTTAACGCTTTCGGTTTCCGGCTCGCCGCCAAGGAGGTCGCTGTGGAGATTGGGACTGCTGCTGCCGACCCAGCGGCGGCATAATGATTTCAGCCAGTCGAAGTATTTCATGGCGCAAAAATCGACATAGAGGCTCAGGTACCAGAAGCGATGGAGTTCTTTCTGCATTTCGCGAAAGTGAGCGAGCAATTGATGATTGGTCAGCCCATCCAGATGAACCGCGCGGTAACGTTCATACAGAGGAGCAAATCTGCGGTGGAAGCGACGTTCCAGGCGACGGGGAGCAGAGAGGAAGATGATGATTCGCAATAAGGTAAATATCCGGTCGTACCAGTGCAGTCGGCTCTGCATCATTGCTGTGGAGCGCGAGATGCCAATCATGGCGTCCCAGGATTTCTTGTGTCTATGACAGCCGGGGAGGAAAGAGAGCATGGCGTACCAGTTTTTCAGATTGTAATAAACCCGCCCCCGAATAATGCCAATCATGTTTTGCCAGATATCTGACCGCTGCGCCAGTTTTTTCCTGGAGATGACCAGTCCACAGGAGGCGGCGCGAAACAATGTTTCATAGTTGCCTTGGATGAAGCTGAAGGTGAGGGGAAGGGTCAACCCCGGGTAGCTTTCAATAATGTTGGAATTATCCCAGATGCAGACTGTATCTGAAGATTCAGGAGGGCGAAGCGATGTGATAGGGCGGGTCTGAAGAATGTAAATTTTTCCGGAGTTGTCGATAGCCCATTCGATATCCTGGGGAGCGCCGAAGCAGCGCTCCAGCCGGACCGCCCGACTCCGCAGTCGTCGAATCTCACGGCTGCTCAGCACTGGTTTATGTCGCAGCGAATCGGGAAGAGGCATCTGCCGGGTGCCGCCGCGAGGGCTACCTGCGTCGGTGATATATTTTGACTTATACCGGATTGTTCGTATTGCCCTCAGACTATGCCATCCAATACGGCAGGAGTCGGTCTCCGCCCGGTCGGCGACCACACCTTCACCCAAACCGTAAACCGCCTCGATAGAGATTTCTTTTTTTCCGCTTTCCGGGTTGCGGGTGAAGATTACGCCCGAGGCGCGAGGGGAAATCATTTTCTGGACAATGACCGCCATTCGGGCTGGTCGCAATAAGATTCCCTTTTTCCAGCGGTATGCCAGAACCCGGGGGGAGAAAGCGGAGCGCCAGACATCGAGAATCCGCGGCTCAACCTGTTCGGGAGTGACATTAAGAAAAGAATCGAACTGCCCGGCAAAGGAATGGAGCGGGCTATCTTCATCAGCGGCCGAAGAACGGACTGCCAGGGGGGTATCGCCGCCAAAATGAAAGGCAATGATTTCGCGCAGTTGTAGAAGCATTGCCTTGTCTATTCTCAAAGGTGCCAGAATCTTTTCGATCTGCTGGGAAGCGGGCAAGATTGCCTCAATGTGGTCGATTGAGGTCATTATTTTATTCAGACTTTCAGTCATCGGATAGAGCGCTTCCTCAAAAGCGGCGCTTGAGATTGCCAACCAGGGGGGAACGGGGAAACCTTTCCGCTCGAGAAGATGCAGCTGATAAGCTTTGGCGCCGATATCCTCAATCGTGATATCGGAGGTCAGCAGGTCAGAAGTGATGATGTGTCTTTTCTCTATCATGATTTACCTCAGAATGCTTTCACCGAGATAGGAGATGATACCGGCAAGCAGGACAAGCAGTGTATATTTTTCGGTATAAGGTTTCAATTGCGAAGTGGCCGGCGAGGGGGAGAAGATGAAGCGGAGATGTCCATATAGAACGACGGCATAGGCGAGCAGGAGAATGACAATGAATACTGCCGGAAGGGGTATAGTTACCGCCAGATATATGCCGATGGCAACAGGAACGGATAGCACTGCCAGAGTTATTAATGTTGACGGGACCCGGCCAAAGATTTGTGAATATGTTACATATTCGTTTTCCTCTTCGGCGGAGCGAATTTTACGGGAAAGTTCCCATCCGAGGATAGGGAACCAGTACATTATTATGACCGGCAGCGCTCTTGACCAATCGAGTTGACTCAGGGAGATGTCATGCGGCGCCATGGCGATGGCGGCGGAGATGAGCAGCATTAGCGCCACAGAGGGATTGTGCGTGGCGAGGTTGAGAAGCAGGTAGCGGCGCAAAAGATTTGGCATGAAGAAATAGACCAGCATGAGAAAGGTATATCCAAGGCAGATAAGCGCCAATACAAGTGTTGCCGAAGAGAAGGAGTTGATAATCAAGTAAAGAACCACAGTGAAGACGAGGGCGGTAACGATATCGCTTACCAGAACTTTGCCGGAAGGAACAGGACGTTCGGAAAAGAGATTGCGGTCAATCTCCAGGTCTTTTAGTTCATCCATCAGCCGAAGAATCATCGCCAGCAGGAAGAGATTCCCGATACCGAGAAGAGAATAGAGATTGCCCAGTTCGATTGAAAGATTATTCGCCCGGCAGAAGACTATGCTGAAACTGAGATAAAATGCGGCGGCATTGAGAAAGCGAAGCGGCAGAGGATGCATAGATTCAAAGTACAGCCGTAGCCTTCCCAGGATACCGGGCGCCGGTTTCCGATGCGCCGAAATTATAGCATATAGTTCTTTCATATTCAATTCCCTCTGGCGGATGGTAATATCTGATTAATAGAGTTCTTCTGCCGAAGTATCGTCAAAGGCAAATCTGCCGTGCTGTGTGATATCAATGATTCTGCCTGATAAGATGCGGGAGAAGCAGGTCGAATAGCCGGAGAACGAAGCGCGTCAAGCCTGTCGGAGAATAGCGGAGGCGGAACCAGAACGCGCAGCGCCTGCGGAATAACTTCTATCCGAAAGAGCCTTCCGGAAAAGGGGATCTCGCCGTCCGCGAAAAAGGAAACCGGCTGTTTCAAGATTATCAGGAACTGCCGTCCACGGAAACGGATGATATTTTCAAAGCGATGATTTCCGGGAAGGAGAGTGGTACTGACAGAGAGATATGACCGGGCGCGATTTTTTGCCGGAGCCAGAAGCATCAGGTCGCAGAGGCCATCGTGGTTATCGGCATCCGGCGCAACTTGAAAGAGATGTCCGACCCGCGGCTGATTGGAAATTAGCAACGAAATATATTCACCGATAAGGCCGTTTCGCTCCGTTTTGATTTCAATTTCGCCGCGGGAATAAGGTATGTCGCGGAACAAGGAAAGAAGCGCCTGCAGATATGAAAAGCGTCGGAGATAGCCGGTCCCGGGTATAGTCTGTCTGTCCAAGCGGCGCTTGTTTTCCATTTTCTGGAGCGCTTCGCAGGGAAGCCCAATTCCTCCGACAGTGACAAAATGCCATCCGTTCACTTTTATCAGGTCAATGGGGCGAAGGCGGCAGAAAGCCAGGTTGCGGCATGCCCGCATCCGTTGCAGGGAGATTTTCATCTGGCGGGCGAGGTCGTTGGCGGTGCCGACCGGGTAAACGGCAAGGGCGGTGCTGCTTCCGACCAATCCATTACAGACTTCGTTGACGGTGCCATCGCCGCCGACGGCAACAACAATATCCGCTCCGGATTCCGCCGCTTTTCGCGCCAGGTGGCGGGCATGTCCGGGTGAAACGGTGAATGATACGGAGCTGTCAGTCAATTCGCACAGATGCGAAAGCGCCTGCGGCGGAAGGCTGTCTCTATAGAGAGAGTTGACAATAATCATGCCGCGCATGCTTTCTCCTTTCGTTGAGTGCAGGAATCTCCGCGGAGGTTCTTGCTCCAGTTAGTCTGAAAGGCATGGTCAAGGAGGCAACCCAGATAGTCTGCCAGGGGTCGCGGTCTTAAGCCCAGGGGCGCGAGAAGAAGTTCCGAGTTGCCTGTGACAAAGAAACGTGGGAGCGTTACATAAGGATAGTAGGGGGTAGTTCGGCAGTCGATATTCCGATAATTCAGAGCATGCAATTTGTATTCGCGGCGGTGGGCATATTGCAGGGTAAACTCGACAATCTCGTTTACGGCCATATTGGATTTTTCTCCGGCCGCAAGATGAATCGGCGACGGGAGAATTTGATTCGAATGAAATAGCAGAGCGACGGTAGCGTCCGCAACATAGTCAACCGGGACGACGTCCAGCAAGATGTCTGTCTGCACAGTCCGGCGGTCCAGATAGCCGTGCAGAATCCATTTGAGCGGGGTATAAAGGACATTGCAAGCCAGAATTTTTCCGGTTTCAGAGTCACCGGCAACGATAGTAGGTCGGATTATGGTGCAAGGGAGGTCAGAATATTTTTGTCGTAAGACCTGCTCGGCTTCGAATTTAGATTGTTCGTACGAATTGGAAAAATTGGTCGCAATTCGGAAATGCTCATTGATAGTCCCTTCGGAACTGCCGCAGACGAAAGCGGTGCTGATATGAAAATAGCGCCGCAGTTTTCCGCAATTATTTATGTCTCGCACCAGCGCCGCGATATGCTCGGCGCCGAGGCCGTTGGTATGACGGGCCGCTTCCAGCGGCAGAGTAAACGCGGTCTGCGCCGCGGAGTGAATGATATCGGTGACTTCAGAAAGCAAGACTTTGCGGATAGATGGCGCGAGTCCTAACCGGGAATCGGTGATATCGCCACAGACCGGGCGGAGTTTCTGATGAATCAGGGGAAGATTGACATCACCGGTAGCGGCAGAGACCGCTTTAACGATTCGCGCCAATCCCTCCTGGTCCGATTTCGCCCGCACCAGAGTATAGACCCGGTCAACTTCGGCCCTCTGCAGAAGGCGCCACAGAAGCGGGGCGCCGAGATTTCCGGTCGGTCCGGTTAGGAATATTGTGCGCGACATCTCATAAATCCTGGTTAAGTTTTTAATGCCGATAGCAATTAATGCAATAGCAATGCCAGGATTGAGAATTCGCAATCCGGGATTAAGTCGGTGTCAGTCTTGCGTTTGGAAATTCGAGATTAAACGATGAAGAACAGTTTGGTGGATATTAAGTAGTCAGAGATGTTTAGTTACTTCCAGGACCTTGAGCGCATTCTGAGTTGATGAGAAGTAAAGCAGAACCGAATTTGGATATGCTGACGGGGAGTCGCTGAAGCAAACTAGCGGCTTGCGGCTGATGTCAATCTAATGGGTGCTCCCTGCGGTAAGCACCCATCAGATAGTTCAAGAGCCAAAGAGTCGAATGAAAGAAATCCTATTTTCTGCCAGAACCTTTGGCTTTTACATAAACTTCCAGCACACTGGCATGTCCGCTGGATGAGAGGGTCGGCGGATAAAGCACTATTTCCGGGTCGCTCGAACCGAGCAGGTCGCCCGGATTGAGGCTGGCTAAAACGGTATTTCGAGTATAATTATGGACGGCGCCGGTTGTGTCGGTGTAAAATGCGGTAGCATCCAGGCTGAAGGTTAAGCGGTACCAACCTGTTTTATTGGTTAGGGAAGATGCCGCGATATCCCAGTTGAAGCCGTAAATGCACTTGCCCCCCATATTGACTTCGGCGGAATAGGCGTTACTGGGACCATCTATGAAATACCCCTCATAGCAGGGGCTGTCGTAGATTATATTGACAGGGACACCGCCGGGGACATCAAGCTTTTCTATTTTCAGGCGGGCGACATTCGAGTAGACAGTGGCAGAGGTCGCCGTGAACCTGGTGGTATTGGTTACCATCACTTCATTAAGCTGCGTTCCGCCAAGGGAGTACATATTGTATCCGTGCAGCGGCATTACATTCGGGTCAAGAGGGGTTGTCAAAACTACTTCAACCCGCACTTTGGAGCGGTCGGTCCAGGTCTGACGAGTAAGATTATCGGACCAGTCGAGTTCAACCGGCACTCCGTTACTCCATGATGAGCCATCAGCCCAATCAGCCTGCCATTCATTGACAGAGGGGTTTTGATAAACCGGATAGCCGTCTATAAACGTCACATTGTCATAGGGTGATATGAAGCTTTCCACCCCGGCCATGCCGCGCAGGCCTGTGGAAAGGGAAACGTTGGTACCAGTAAGACCGTGACCTTCGGCGAAGATGACCGGTGTGGAGAGGCAATTGCCATAAGGACTGGGCGCTCCTTTGGCGGCGTCGGCCCCGCCGTTCTCAAAAGTGGCATCATTTTCTATGCCGTTTCTCTGGGAACAGCCCGATGCCAGCACAAGGAGTGCCAGTGAAAGGATTAAGGCAACTTTAGTGATTACATGCATAGTCGCTCCTTCAGAAAAAGTTACGAAACATGGTTGTTGATAAATCACTGCAGTGAGCACCCAGCCCCCACTGCCGAAGATATTATAGACTACATTGTCAATTATGTCAAGAGAAAACAGTCATCGTACAAAGTCATCGTACAATTTTAGGAGCAAAGTCGAAAATGCATGATGCAGACAGCAGTACAGAGCGATTAAGGGCGAGATAAAACCGTCGTAAAAAGGACAATTTCGATTATTTTTGTATCATACCCAGACCGGCGAGCCAGCCGGTGGTCCAGGCGCTCTGGAAATTGAAACCGCCAGTGATGCCGTCAATATCGAGAATTTCCCCGGCAAAGTATAGACCGGGGCAGATTTTACTCTGCATGGTCTTGAAGTCAATCTCTTTCAGATTCACCCCGCCACAGGTAACGAATTCATCTTTGAAAATCCCTTTGCCGTCAATTCGGAATCGGGCTGAGGTTATCTCTACCGTTAACTGTTTGAGGCCGGACTTACTGATATTGCCCCAGGTCAGTTTATCATCCATTTCAAGAAACTCCACGATGCGCGACCAGTAACGTTTCGGCAGCGGCAAAGGAGAGGAAGTGAGAAGGCGCCTTTTGCCCTGGGCGGTTTTGTATTCAATCAGTTTCTGTAACAGCAGTGGCTCGTCCAGGTGAGGTAGAAAGTTGACGGTCAGTTCCGCCTGATAGTCGTTGTCATGGAGGGCTCGCGCTCCCCAGGCGGAGAGTTTAAGAACGGCCGGACCGGAGAGTCCCCAGTGGGTTATCAGGAGCGGACCGGTCTGAATCAGTTTTCCTTTTTTTGCCGTAGTCATGCTCAGCCGGACATTCTCAAAACTGACGCCGGCAAGATTCCTGATTCGGGGGTCGTTTATGTTGAATGTAAATAGGGAGGGGACGCAGGGGATTATAGAATGCCCCAGTGCTTTCGCAAATTGATGTCCTCGCGGCGCGCTTCCGGTTGCCAGCAAAACCTTGTCGAATTCCTCCACGGTGGCATCTTGATACCTGGGACGAAAGCGCGAGAAGGCAGGGTCATCTTTGAGGCGAGATATTTCAGTTACACGGGCGCCAAGACGTAACCGGACGCCAACTCTCTTTGCTTCTGTCAGCAGGCAATTGACAATCGTTTCGGAATTGTCGGTGACCGGGAAGATTCGGCCATCAGGCTCGGTCTTAAGTTTGACCCCATGTTTCTCAAACCAGGCGACCGTGTCGCGGGGTTGAAACCGGCTGAACGGTCCCCGCAACTCTTTGCTTCCCCGCGGGTAGTTCTTAATGAGTTCGGCCGGGTCATAGCAGTGATGGGTAACATTGCATCGTCCGCCGCCGGAGATGCGGACTTTCCCCAACGGCTGATGGGTGGCTTCGAATATCGTAATCTCGTCGGATCTGTTAAATCCGGCCGCGGAGATAGCGCCGAAGAAGCCGGCGGGACCGCCGCCGATAATGGCTATGCGCGTCATACCGGATATTATTAACTCTTAATGAAGAATTACCAAGCGGAATATCTACGGCGCCGACGGCGAAATTATGCCAAAAAGAAAAGGCAGGGATTGGTTCCCCTGCCGTTTCTTTGATATCAATTTCTCAACAACCAATTACATATCCATCATTCCGGTGTATTTGTCGGTATGAATCGGGTCGACTCTTAAGCGGTACAGAGCAGCCCAGGCTTTCATGCCGCTTTCAGCGTAAGGGGCGGCATCCTCAGCGTAAACCAGGCCGACGTTCTCGGTTCCGTACAGCCAGTAATAGGTCCAAGCGCCATGGTTCAGATCGGGGGCATCATAGGAGTTCTTGTTGTCGGAGGCGGTTGCCATAAAAGTTCCAGTGACGACATCGAGATGAAAGTCGCCGATGACGCAAGCATCAAGAGTGGCAAGTTTCTTGGTACAGTTGGCAGCGTTGAAATAGGACATGACATAGCCATGCGTCACATAATAAAGGTCGGCAGAGACGATTGCCGAACCGGCGGTGGAGCGACCGCCATGTCCGCTGTAGCAGAAGGCGATTTCATCACCGGGAACGGCACTGCTGATAAGCCATTCCAGTCCGGCCGTGATATTGGCGGCAGTAGCGGCAAGGTCGAGGTCCATCCGGCAGGTGAAGCCTTCACCCTGCAGCCAGGCTTTCATCGCCTGAGCGTCATCATCACAGAACTGGAGGTCGTTGAGGGTCCCTTCATAATTGGAGATGCCGACGATATAGGCGTATTTATGCGCCGGATTCGGATTGGGGTCATCCGAGGTGGTATCGGGCGGCGGTGGCGGGGGTCTCTTCTCCAGCACCCCGGTCGGGACATTCTCGACCTTGAGGGTAAAATTCGCAACAACTTCAGGCGGCCTGGTTTCGATGAACTCCGGGCGTTCTACCAATGCCACGGAATGGTCGACGGTGGCATTGCCGGCCGGCTGGGTGGGCGGTGTTCCGCTGCAGCCGAATGTCAA
>JBFMEF010000093.1:0-16776 GCA_040753495.1 Candidatus Zixiibacteriota bacterium | reverse complement strand
CAATGACGTTTCGCTTCTTTTTCAATGCCCCGGAAGGACTGGGTGCTTAAAGAGGAGGATGGTTAATCGGCGCTTTTGGGACGGTCGGGAAATTCGTTGATATCGTCACTCTGTCGGGGGAAGTGTGCGGCAAGTTCTGTGCCGAGCATTGCGATGGCTTGAATGATTCCTTCGGCATGTTTTCCATCTTTCATCGCCTTTGCCACTATCGATTGGGGGCGATGCCAGTAATCATCAGGGACTTTGGAAGCGATTGCCTTGTCGGCGACAATTGCCGCTTGCTCTTCTGCCAGAGAGAGAAAAATCAGGATGGCAGTCTGGGCTCGCGATGACGGAATCTGGCGGAAATGTCGCAGGGCGCGTTTCCAGACAATTTGCTGACGTCTGCCGGCTCGTTTCAAAAATTGTCCCCAGCCAAAATAAGCGGCAACAAATCCGACACCGCCCCAGAGAAGAGCCTGGGTGGTATCGTAGTAAATACCCCAATTGTTCTCGCGAGTGAAAAACAGCGCCGCCACCATAGCGATAACCGCCGCCAGCGAAGAATGAATCAGTCTTTCAATCTGCCACTGTTTGGATTGGGAGGCAAGATGAACGACAATTTCGCCGCTGGTCTGCTGCTCAGCCTTTCGGACGGATGCTTCGATGGCGTCAAAATCTGCCTGTGAGAAATATTTATCCACTAAAGTAGCCATATTTGTCTTCTTTCCTACCAGCCGCCGCTGGCGCCGCCGCCTCCGGAGGAGCCGCCGCCGAAACTGAATCCGCCGCCGCTACTTCGGCCGCCGGAGGAACCGCCGCCGAAGCCGCCGATAAAAGGACCGCCGAATCGTCGGTCGATAATGCCGCGCCGACGAAGTATTGACAGAAGCACAAAGAAAATGATAAACCCCAGCGGTAACAACAGCGGGAAAAATGCTTCTTCTTCATCATTCTCCTGCCGGGGCGGATTATATTCGCCGCCGACCGCTTCGGCGATGCCATCAAGAGCGGCATTTATCCCTCCAGCGAAGTCACCGCGGCGGAAATGCTCCGCCATCGGCGAACTCCGGCTGACTATCCGCCCGGCTTCAAGGTCGGTCAGTTCCGACTCCAAGCCGTACCCGACTTCAAGACGGGTTTTCTTTTCCTCTATTGCTATCAGAAACAGAACGCCGTTGTCTTTGTCTTTACTTCCTATACCCCAGGCATTGAAGACGTCGTGGGCAAAATCCTCCAGCGACCGGTCGCCGAGATTAGGAACTATCAGAACTCCTATTTCAACGCCGGTCTGTTCGCGGTAACTGCGGGTTTTCGATTCGAGTTGCCTGATTTCATCACTGCTCAACAGTCCGGCGCGGTCATTTATCATCCCTTCATAAACAGGCAGGTCGGATTTGGCAAAGACCGATAAAGCCAACAGCAGGGCAAAGATTGTTTTCAAAAAATGTTTCAATCTACCGCTTCCGTTTATTCGTTTTTGAAGGCGTCTTTAACACTGGGGGCAGTCTGAGCTTCCGGCTGCGCCGCGAAAAACTGCTTCTCATACGGAAATCCAAAAATCGAGCCGGCGAGGAGAGCCTTGATGCCTCTCTGGCGATAGGTGTTGTATTCGCGGACAGCTTCATTGAATGTCCGCCGCTCCTGGGCGATACGGTTCTCGGTTCCTTCCAGTTGGGTCATCAGGTCGGCATAGAGCTGGTCGCCTTTGATTTGGGGGTACTGCTCCACCACCACGTTGATGAAAGAATTGAGCTGGCGAGACAGCTGCCCCGCGAGGGAGTCGAGAAGAGCCGGGTTCTGACTGCCGAGCGCATTTTCGGCCGATTCTTTCAGGTCGATTACCCGCTGGCGCATAGCGATAACCTCGGTCAGGGTCGCCTGCTGCCGCTGCATGAAATTGTCGACACTTGCCACCAGGTTGGGGACAAGGTCAAAACGGCGCTGGTAAACATTCTGCACCTGCGCCCATTTTTCATCGACACTCTGGGTGCGGTCAATCAGCCCGGCTCGGCCTGACCAGACCCAACCTCCGATTGCCAGGACCAGCAGAAGTAGAACTACTATTACAATGCCAAAAACTTTCATTGATTTCTCCTTTCTCAGATACGGATACGCGGCGGGGCGCCAGATGTTACGCAAATCGGTACTTGTCGGCAAAATCTTGAACCGGCGTCGCCAGAGCCAAATTGAACATTTAATACCCTGTAGCGCAACAATAAAATCGAGAAATTTGTCGAGAGCGAAATTTCTCAGGCGGAAACGAGCCGGGGTAAAAGGTTGAAAATACGGGGAAGCGCAATCTCTATTGATTTTCCGGGCAGGGATTCGTATAACAATTAATCTTCTGGAATATTTATGACAGATGACCCGACCCGCACATATGCTGTTCTGACCTCCGGGGCGCAGGTAGCGCAGTACCGGATTGTAAAGCTGCTTGGCTCCGGCGGCATGGGGGAGGTTTACCTGGCGCAGGATACCCGGTTAGATAGAGAGGTAGCGCTCAAGTTTCTCTCTCAGCCGCTGTCACTGGAGCCGGAAGCGCGTCTTCGCTTTCTCCGGGAGGCGCAGGCCGCGGCGCGATTGGCTCATCCAAATATTGTCACTGTGCATGAGGTGGCTGAATTTGACGGACGGCCTTATTTTGTGATGGAACATCTGGAGGGGCAGTCGTTGCGGGAGTTTGCTGCCGGGAAAGCGCTTCCTGTCGAAAAAGCGCTCGATATCGCGGGGCAGCTTTGTGAGGGGTTGATCGCCGCTCACAGCAAAGGGATAGTGCATCGCGACCTGAAACCGGGCAACATCATTATTGACCCGCAGGGAAGAGTCCGGATTGTCGATTTCGGACTGGCTGCGGTCAAAGGAGGGGAGCATCTCACCCGGAGCGGTTCCACCCTCGGGACAATTGGTTATATGTCGCCGGAGCAGGTTTTGGGGAAAGAGATTGACCATCGCAGCGACCTCTTCTCGGCAGGCATCGTTCTATATGAATTGCTTACCGGGAGGAATTTTTTCCGGCGCGATGGGGATGCGGCGACATTGCACGCCATTGTCCATGACCAGTTATCGTTTCCGGTTGAATCAATGGGGGAAATCTCAACTTCTTTGGAACGTCTACTGACAAGGCTTTTAGAGAAAGAACCC
Source organism: Candidatus Zixiibacteriota bacterium (assembly GCA_040753495.1). NCBI lineage: Bacteria > Pseudomonadati > Candidatus Zixiibacteriota > Candidatus Zixiibacteriota bacterium. The sequence goes on along the minus strand of JBFMEF010000093.1, from coordinate 13,653 downwards.
GAGAACCGTTTTCCATCGGCGCTGGAACTTCGCGCGGAATTGGCGGCGGCGCGGCGTGAGATGGAAAGCGGTGCGGCGAAAAGAACGGCGGCGCCTTCAATCGCGGTTTTACCCTTTGCCAATCTGAGCGCCGATGCCGACCAGGATTATTTTTGTGATGGGGTCTCGGAAGATATTATTAGCGATTTAAATCAGATTCCCGGGATACGGGTAGTAGCGCGCACCTCGGCTTTTGCTTTCCGTGGATACTCCGGCGATATTCGCGAAGCAGGGCGTAAACTGGGGGTGGGATATGTTCTGGAGGGGTCGGTGCGCAAAGCGGGACAGAGAGTGCGGGTGACCGCCCAGTTAATTGAAATCGCCAGCGGGTATCATCTCTGGTCTGAACGGTATGACCGGGAATTGTCCGATATTTTTGCCATACAGGATGATATCTCGCGGGCGATTGTCGATAAACTGAAACTGGAACTGGGGAGGCGGGAGTTGGGACGTCGGGCGGCGAAGGACATCCCGATGGAGGCGTATCAACTTTACAGCCGGGCCCGATATGAATTGAATAAGCGTTCCGTTGAAGCGCTTCGTCAGGCGCTGCAGTTGTTGCTGGAATGTTTGAAACTGGCACCGGATTATCCGCTGGCGCATGCCGGGCTGGCCGACGCCTATTTTCTTCTATTTGCATATGATGCCATGCCGCCGCGCGATGCCATCGCCCGCGCTCGTATCGCGGCGCAACATGCCCTGGAGCTTGATGACCATCTGGCGAACCCCCACGCCACGCTCGGAGGAATTCATACCTACTACGACTGGGCATGGAGCGATGCCGAAAGGGAATTCCGACGGGCGATTGAGCTCAGTCCGGGAGATGCCACCGCCCATCAGTGGTACGGAGAGCTGCTTTCGTACATGGCGCGGACGGAGGAAGCTGAAGAGCAACTTCGTATCGCCTTGCAGATTGACCCGCTTTCGGCAATCGTGCTGACCATGTACGGCTGGCATTATATTCGTCACTCCCGCTTTGACCAGGCGGGCGACTATCTGAATCGGGCGATGGCGCTTCATACCACCAATGACTTCACCTATGCCCTTGCCGGCTGGAGTCAGATTGCGCTGGGGAACTGGGAGGAAGGGTTGCGACATATCCAGACGAGTCGAGAAATTTCTGATAACAGCGTGATGAGCCTGACATTTCTGGCGCTGGCTCATGACTTAAAAGGTGACAAGACGACCGCGCGGGACCTGCTGGAGCAACTGCTGCATCGTCAGGAGAAAGAATATGTTCCGCAACCATATCTGGCGGCGCTTCATTTCATATTGGGCGACGAACAAGCGGCTCTCCGCTGTTTGCAAGAAGGGCTGCGCCGTCGCGACTCGGAACTGATATTCACGGCGGTGATGCCTTACTATGCCGCCCTGCAGAAGCATCCGAAAATCGGGGCGCTTATTGCCGTGCTCGGTCTGCCCGATGCCTCACTCAAGAAGCCTGCATAATGGAAGTCGATACGTTTCTCTCATCACATCTATTTAGAATGAACGAGACAAAGATAATAGAGGGCTGGATTGTCTTGTAAGCAGATGGACCTGGATAATGCCGGTGTCATTTCAAGAAGATTTATTTCTTTTCTTTCGTCCCCGCATAATCACCTGGAATTCGTGAATCTCAAATTCTTTCAGTGACTTTTCGCCCGTTACTTTGACCGCTTCCCAGGGGATATCAGAGACCTGCCCCGTTTCTTCATCGATGAAATGGTGATGCCGGTCAATGTTGGAGTCGAAGATAACGGTTCCTTCCTTGAGAAGTTGAGTCTTAACCAGCCCCTTCTCCGCCATAAGATTCAGAGTGTTGTAAACGGTAGCGCGAGAGATAGTGGGGCATTTGCGCCGGACATTCTCCAGAACCTGGTCGGCTGAAGGGTGCGCCCGCGAGCCGAGAATGAAGTCTGCCACGGCCAGACGTTGCGGTGTCGGCTGAATGCCGCGGCGTCGCAGAAGGGCAACGAGGTCAATCATCGATTTAGATTAAGTCTAAAATGGGAGTTCATCATCTCTTTTCCGTATCTCATTTCCGATTTGATACAAAGTTTCTGACAAAATTACGAGGCGGAGGCGCGGAAAGATAGGGCGGTGGATTCGGAAAAACCGGAAAGTTTTGCGGCGGCCGGAATGATTTTTGCGCTAATGGTATGGCGGTAAGGCATAAGTTCTTCTCTCCGGAAGAATTGTGCCGCGGGATGAAGGGATTATGACCGCGCCTTTCAGAGTCTGTTGTTAGTAAGATGCAACAGCTTGCAGAAAGAAATTGAAAACCTCTGCAAGAAGTCTTGCAGAGAAGAGAGTTAATTAATTGTCGGGAAGTGAGATTTTGATATGATAAGAGCGACATCTCTGGTAGTAGGGCTGATGATTATCCTGATTGGCCAGGCTGTCGGTCAGGAGATTTTGATTCCGGATTTTCCGCTGGGGATTGGCGGAAGTGTCGGTCCGGAGCAGTTCAAGCCGTTTCAGGCGGAGTTGAAAGCGGTTGCCGATACCCTGCAGAAATACCGTCTGGCGCGGGCGATTATCACGGGAGAAGCGGACGGCGAGCGGTTCTGGCATAATCATGACGCCCAGAATCCCGGAGTGGCGCTGGGTCGGGCGCATGTCCTTCGAAACCTGCTGATTGAAGAATATGGCGTGGCGCCTTCCCAAATAGTTATTCAATCGCGGGAGTCAAAAAAGAGCGGCTCGGAATTCCGCAGTGTGAGTCTTCGCATAGATAGAACGCTTGCCGACCTGGAGAATCGTCTGCAGGAACTGGAGTCGCGTCCGCCGGTGGAGCGTCATTTCACCGAGGTTAAAGAGACGCCGGCGCCTCCGGCGAGCCTTGAGGAAAATTTTGGGGTGCAGTTGGGTCTGGGCGTTTCAACCACCCCCTTCGGCGGAGTGCCGGTGGCAACGGCGGCATTGACCTGGCGGCGGGTGATTTATCTGGAAGCGATTGTCGGGCATACTTTCTGGAACGGTTCCTTCCGTTTCGGAAATGATGAACTCGACACCAAACGTCGCCTGATAGGCGGACGACTTATTTATTATCCATTGAATAGAATTCCGCTCGGTTTAGTCGGAGGATGGACGCGGATGGAAGAAATCTCTCAAGAATATTATGAATATACTCGTCTCTCCGAGGGGGTTATGCTGGGACTGCGTTACAACCCCGTCCGTTTTCTTTCCCTGACGGCGGCGTATCATCCGGCGAAGAGCCGCCACGCTGAAGAAGCGTTGTCCGATTTCGACAGTGACCAGTTCCTGGCTTACCTGACCGCGCATCTGGACTTTGGAGGTGGCAAGTGAAAAGGCTGATTCTTTTTGCGGCAACCATGCTTCTTTTGGGCGCTGCCCAATCCCTGATGAATTGCGCTGACCCGCTGGAAAGTCCGCAGGGCAGAATTCTTAATCCGCCTGTTCCGGGGGATACCGTGTACGTCGTCGATACGGTTGTAATAATTGATACTATCGGTACGGTTGATACCGTGACTATAATCGACACGATAAGCACCATTGACACCGTGATGATAATCGACACCGTCGGAACCACTGACACGGTGTTGATAATCGACACGGTGATAGTGATTGACACCGTAACGGTCGAAGTCCCGACGCTGGATTCGCAGTTTGTCTGCGCCCGGCTTTCCTGTAATCAGAAAGAGATAGTCTGGTTACTGCGCAACCAGGCGGGGTTATATCGTTTGGAATTCGCCGGCGAAGTGGAAAGCGACCAGCCGGTTCAAACGGTGAAAATCGATATCGACGGAGAAGAATATCTCTGGAATCCGGCGGCCGAGGCGGAGTTTATAAAAGAATTGACGCTGGCCAGGAATGCGACTATTAGAATTACCCCCAAGAAACCGCCGGCGTTCGGGCACGCCATTGATATCTGCCTGAAGATAGTGGCGCTCGACTGAGCAGCTGTAAAAATCAGAGCGTACAAATAAGAAAGGGACCGGAAAATATCCGGTCCCTTTTGGCATTTACCCGCTTCGACTTGAAGAGGGGGCTAATGGAACGCTGTTAGAAGCGTCTGTTGCCGCCGCCACGATTGCCGCCGCCGAAATTGCGGCCGCGACCGCCGCCGCCACCGCCATCGGTGCGCGGGCGGGCCTCGTTGACATTGAGTGACCGGTCACGCAGCTGCTTGCCATTCAAGCCGCTGATAGCCGCCAGCGCCTCTTCCTTTGAGGACATTTCAACAAAGCCAAATCCGCGCGATTCGCCGCTGAATTTGTCCTTGATGATGTTCACTGATGTCACCTGCCCAAAGCCTTCAAAAGCCTGACGAAGATCGTCTTCGGTGGCGTCGGTTGACAGATTGCCTACGTAGATATTCATTCTACACTCCAGATTTGTTTATCTCTCGGGGTCCTTTTCTCAAGGTCACTCGTCCGCTTTTGCGGGAAGATAAACGGTTCCTTGCGCACTATTGCGCTGGTCTCCATACTTTAGATTTTCGACAAGAGATTGAATTACTGATACAAACCTTGAGAAAAATTTGCGAAGGAGATCCTTTACGTTATTTCAATATATCGACATAATTTCTAATGTCAATAGCTATTTCAACGAAATTTCTGCCGCTAAGTTCCCGGAATAATTCGATAACCAAGATACCGCCTGGCTCCGGCTTCAACTTCCGGCCGGCCGACCAGTCAAAGTTTTCAGTCGAATCATCACTTTCTAAGCAGGGCGATTTGACCGGTGTGATACAAAGTATGCTGGATAATTCCCTGCAACTGGAAATAGATAGTGTAGGCGCCGCCGGTCAGATTGTCGGAGAGGCGGGCGTCCGGCAACTGCTTGACGGTATCTTCAAGAAGAATCTGGTTGTTCTCCAGAATCTGCAATGTCTCTTTCCAGGCTTGGGGACCTTTTTTCTTCAGGGCGGGCCAATCCTGCTCATCGGTAAGATTAAGTTTTTCCCCTTCGATTCGTCGCCGCGCGGCATCCAGCCAGGCGTTTACATGCAAGACTATTTCCCAGATACTGTGAGCATTGCGCAGCGGTTTGGAGGCCGCCTTTACGGCGCTGACCCCACTCAGGACGTCTTTAAGGGAGGGACCATGCCAGGCATCGCCCCAGTAGGAGCGGTGCAGCTGGTCGTGCAACCGAACCACCTCAGTCATAATGGACTCCTTCTGTCAAGTTATGAAACTCTAAAATTCCATACGACCGAATTGACGTCAGGTTACATCGGAGCGAGGAAATGTGAAATTATTGACACAGTCTCCAAGGTCCCCGGGTTATTTTTTGCGTTTTGTCCAGAAATCAAAAGAGCGACCGGGGACAAAAATATCCAGCCCCACCGACGGGGTCGGCAGCGGATTGGTCACCACATGACTTTCATTGCCGGGGATATAGACGGCGTCCCCTTCCCCCAGGTCCGCTTTTTCGGAATCAGTTATTACCGAGATTTTGCCTTTGAGCACGACCAGTACCTGGGCGCTGGGATGCTCGTGTTTCGGCGAGGAATGCCCCGGCGGTTTGATGAAATGTTCTATGGAGATATCTTTCTGGTTGCAGAGACTGACTCGTTTCCAATCTTTCTCCGGTTCGTAACTTTCACCCTCTTTGAGTCGAATTACTTTCATTTTCTGCTTTTCCTTTCGCTGTTTCTTTAAACTGCGGGGAAATATATGAGAATTTTGGGCAGAGTTCCATAGCCGGTGTAGCGAGTTTTGGCTGGTGTCGGGAAGGGATTTCCAACAGCGCGGTAGAGAGATATCAAGAGATGTAGAGACTTGCTGGGCGGGAATTACGGGCAGATGTGGACTCCGCCTTAAGCGGAGCCGCGCACAGCTTCGCCAGACGCTAATGCCGTCACGGCTCGCAATGACGATGGCGATTGGTAGAGATTGCTTCGCCACAGATTAAAGGCCGGCACGGCATTAGATAGTCGGTGTGATTTGTGTGTTATGTCTGCTCGGGCAGATTAAATGACATAACTGGGACGATGGCTCAAAAGCGCCTCGGCGGTAGGCATAAACTCATCGGTCAAGACGTCTTTTACCAGTGATGCCTCATCAAACCAACTCTTCGGCGGGATATGCCCCCAGAATGTCTGGCGCATCGGATTGTCGATATTCCAGCGAACCGGAGGGCGGTTCCATTCGGTGATAAGATAATCGCCGGTATAGATTTCGATACGATTGCCGTCGGGGTCGCGCAGATAAAGAAAGAAGGCGTTGCTGATGCCGTGCCGTCCGGGTCCCCGTTCGATGTTTTTGGTGAAGCCGGATGCCGCCAGAACATCGCAGGCGTCGAGAATGCTGACCCGGTCGCTTGCCCAGAAACCGATATGATGGAGACGGGGCCCGATGCCGTTCATGAGGGCGATATCGTGGACATTCTGTTTGCGATGGAGCCAGACTGCCCAGGGACGAGGGGGATTCTCTCTGGTGTCGGTCAACTCGGAGCAATGAAAGCCGAGTTTCCCGGTGTACCATTCATACGACCTGGCGACATCACGCACCATGCAATTGAAATGGTCGATGCGCATAACGCGGGCGCCGCGATGATGACGGAATTTCTGGAGATACCAGTCGCGCTGCTCAATCTGGCAGAAGAATTCGAGGGGTATGCCGCCGGGGTCCTGAAGACGAAGGGCTTTTCCCTTGCCCGGTTGAGCGGCGGCATCGAGCCAACGGTAAGGGAGTTTATCTATTTCAGCGCGACGGGCAAGAGATTCGAGGTCACGCTCCGTTTCGACTTTGAAACTGATTGCAGCCAGTCCGGGAGCCTCGGCTTTGCGCAGTACCAGAGAATATCTGTCGCGCTCTTCCAGTCCGCCGAGGTACAGGGCGGAACCGGTTTCCTCAATCAAGAGGAATCCGAGAGCGTTACAGTAGAATTCGCGGGCGGCATCAAGGTCGGTGACAAGGAATTCGGCGATAGCGGAACGAAGGATGTTGAAATTGGTCATTGGTTTTCCCATGGGTCATAAAAGATTTGAGGTATGTTGGAAAGCGGCTCCCATGTGTCCGGGGCAGGGGCAATCGGCTGGGCGCCGAGAGTATGGTAACTGCCGCCGAAGACCAGCAGCGGCTCGGTCGAATTTTCGTTTATGTACAAGTCTTCCACTTTTCCAATGACAATCCAATGGTCGCCCCCTTCGGTAATATTGGCGAGCGAGCAGAGAACCGCCGCCAGGCAATTATTGAGACGTTTCCCCTGTTTCCACGGTTCGATTTGAAAGTCCACTTTCTTCCCTGTTTTGATGCCGGCAAAATAGTTGGAGAGCGCTTCCTGATGAGCGCCCAGGAAATTAATGCTGAAATATTTTGCCTTCTGCACCAGTTCCGCTGTTCGGGAACCTTTCTTAACGCAGATAAGAATCAGCATCGGGTCGAGGGAAAGTGAGGAGACGGCATTGGCGGTCATCCCGTGCACATCGCTGTCGGCTTCGGTGAGCATGACCGTAACTCCGGTGGCAAATAGCCCCATGGTTCTGCGGAAGGCAGAGGGAGTGATATTTGAACTATTCTCAGTCATCAGTACAGGGATTTTCAATATTTTCTTTGAGGAACTGGCGAATCCGCTCCATATATTCGTCACGGCTGTGGGCACTAAAGAGGGCGCCGGCCATTCTGACCGGGTCGCCGAAGAAGAACCGCTCGTAGAGCACCTGTCGGGTTGCGAAAGCGGAAACAGAGGCATCCCAGGCAAGGCGAAAGAGAGGAATCCGCTCCTGGGCCTCGAGGCGGGCTGCTTTGAAATACTGTTTAATCTCGTCCCGGAGGGGACCATTGATATCGGCGGCAGTCGGCACGGCGACCAGACCGCTGGCGCCGAGTTGCTGGATAATCGATATCAGATTAGGATAGAGGAGGGGGAAGAAATTTCGGGCGGCATCAAGCGGGTCCCAGGCCGGGCGCATGACACCGTAACTGTCGAGGGCGGCATCCTCTTCGGCGGCACGGAGGAACGCTCTCATTGCTTCCATCACCACCCAGATGTCGCGAACTTTCTCGTGGACGTGCTGGATTTTTTCGATGCCGATGGCATCTATCATGAGTGACGCCAATCCCAGCAGGAATTCGGTCTTGGCGATATTCTTGACCACCACCTGATGCGACATATGAACCACGGCGCCGGTGGCGGCATACGCCTGATTGCAGCGGTCGACGTCGCGGAGCATGAAGACCCGCTCCCAGGGGACGAAGACGTCCTCGAATATCACCACCGCATCCTGTTCTTCGAACCGGGAGCCGAGCGGATGGTCATAATGGTTTCGTCCGTAATCGACAGTCTCACGGCAGAGAAATTTCAAGCCTTTCGTGTCGCAGGGGATGGCGAAGGCAAAAGCGTATGGGGCATCTTCATCGCCGCTTTTGAGAAGCGTTGACGGGAAGACCATGATTTCATCGGCGATTGGCAGAGTCGCCAGCATTCTGGCGCCGCGGATGATAAGGCCGTCATCCCGCTCTTCTTTAATTCGTGCCGCCAGAAAGGGGTCGCTTTGTCCGGCGGGACCAACGGCGCGGTTGGACTGGGGATTGATAAGAGTATGTGTCAAACTGAGATCATTTTCCCGCATAAAGCGGTGATAATTCATAGCGTTATCGCCGAAACGGGGGTCGGCTTGCGCCAGAAATTGCGCGCCGCCGGAATAAGCGCTGATAGCGCGGTTGAGGTAATCGGGGGAGCGACCCATCATGCCAAAAGAAAAATCAGCCCAGCGCTTCATCATTTTTGAAATCGATTTTAGTTCCTCTCTGGTGCGGGGAATCATGAACGACCGGCCCACTTTTTGACCGCTGTCGGGAGAGTCGAACAGCATCTCGTCGGGGAATTGCCACTGGAGGTCATACAATCCGGCAAGACTGCGGGCGCCGTTTCGAAACCCTTCGTGGGCGGTCACATCAACTACTCTTTCACCGCGATGCCAAATCTCGTGGGGATGCTCTCTTAATTTTGTAAGAACTTCTTCGCCTCGTCTGGCGCCCATCTTTAATCTCCCTCAGTTAGTCAGATTCCGATTTTCGGGATATGATGTTCCCCGGTTGGTATTTGAACCGATTTGGTGTCGAAATAAAACTCTTCAAAGCTCCATCGTCCCCCTTCGCGGCCTATACCGCTGAATTTACTTCCCCCAAACGGCAGCCGCAGGTCGCGGACATTGTGCGAATTAATCCAGACCATGCCGCATTCGAGGGCCTCGGCAAGGCGATGCGCTCGCGCCATGTCATTGGTCCAGATATAGCCGGCTAAGCCATATTTAATGTCGTTGGCAAGCCGAATCGCCTCCTCTTCGCTCTCGAACGGGATAACCGCCAAGACCGGCCCGAAGACCTCTTCCTGAGCAATCCGCATTTCGTTTTTCACGTTCAGGATAAGGGTGGGGGCGAAATAGTTCCCTTTTTCGAAGCCGGGGGGGCGGTCGCCGCCGAGCGCAATCTCGGCGCCCTCGCTGCGGGCGATATCGATATAACGGCGCACGCGCTGCCAGTGCTCGGGATGAATAAGCGGTCCGATTTCGGTGGAGATATCATCCGGGTCGCCGACTTTGATTTTGCCGACTCGCTCTTTTAATTTCTCAACAAATTGGTTAAATATTTTTTTGTGCAATAACAGTCGCGAATTGGCAGTGCAGCGCTCGCCATTAAGACTGTAAATCTGCCAGGTGATGCCATCAAGGGCGCGGTCAATATCGGCATCCGAAAAAACAATAGCAGGCGACTTGCCCCCCAGTTCCATGCTGAATCGCTTTAAGGTCGAGGCGCCATTACGGATAATTTCCATACCGGTGGCGGTTTCGCCGGTGAAGGAGATAAGTTGCACCTCGGGATGCGCCACCAGCGGGGCGCCGGCGGTTTCGCCGAAGCCGTGCACAAGGTTGAAAACACCGGCCGGCAGGTCGGCTTCCTGAATTATCTGCGCCAGTTTATCGGCCGAGAGGGGAGACCACTCCGCCGGTTTCAGCACCACGCAATTTCCCGAGGCGAGCGCCGGGGCTACTTTCCAGGTCTCGAGCATGAAAGGTGTATTCCAGGGGGTAATAAGACCGGCGACTCCGACCGGACGGTAGGTGACATAATTGTGCCAGCCGTCACCTTTGAAAGATTTTCCTTCCAGCAATTTGAGTTGCTCGGCGAAGAAATAGAAATTCTCCGCCGCTCGCGGAATGGCGCTTCCGGTAATCTGCTTGCGGGGGATGCCGGTATCGATGATTTCCAGTTCGGCAATCTCATCGGCATGTTTGATAATCAGGTCGCCGATATGGCGGATTTTTCGGGAGCGAATTTCCACCGGCATCTTCGACCAGACTCCCGAATCAAACGCCAATCGCGCCGCCCTGACAGCGGCATCGATATCGTCGGATTTGCCTGATGCAGCATGACCAATGGTTTCATTGGTAACCGGAGTCAGAATATCGAACTTCCCGCCATCTCTTGATTCGAGAAACCGGTTATTGATGAAATGCTTTGTGTAATATCTCATACTAATTCTATAACTTTGGTCCCAGGACAATCTTCGATTCGAGCGCGCCGATGCCGTCAATCTCAATACGGATAATATCGCCGGGATAGATATGAGAAATCCCTTTGGGAGTGCCGGTCCAGATCTGGTCGCCCGGCTCGAGGGTCATAATCATCGAGATATGCTCTATCAGTTCCGGAAGAGAGAAGATCAAATTGCGAGTGTTTCCTTCCTGACGCAACTGTCCGTTGACAAATGTCCGCAGTGACATATCGGACGGGTCCGGGGCTTCATCGGGCGTGACCATATAAGGTCCAACCGGACCGAAAGTGTCCCACCCCTTGGCAATGAGAGGGGGGCGAAAATATTTGCCGATTTTGTCGCGGACGGTGATATCGTTGCCGATAGTGTAACCGGCGACAACATCAAGGGCGTTGGCGGCTTTGACAGCGCGGCATCTCTTGCCGATTATCGCCACCAGTTCCGCTTCATAGTGCATATACGCGCTTCCCGGCGGCATGAGAACCTTGCCCTTATGACCGATTAGAGAGGTTGAGGGTTTGATGAAAATTGCCGGAAGTTCCGGTTTTTCGAGTTTAAGTTCCTCGGCATGGTCGGCGAAATTGAGAGCGATGCCGATTATCTTTTGCGGCTCGGATGGCGGCAGCCAGACTGCTTCCTCGGGATTGTACCGGACGCCGTCGGTACCGACCAGTTCGCCGTCTTCAAAGGTACCGTTGATAATTCTTCCCTGGGCTGCCCAGCGCGCGAGTTTCATTCGGAATAACTTTCAATCATTATTGATAAGGTTGTAAGTCTTGAGTACTTTCTTGAGGCGTTCCTGATTGTGAGGTGACATTGCTGTCAGCGGAAGACGCACCTCCGGGTCGAGCTTGCCCATCCATCCCAGGGCGGTCTTAACCGGCACCGGATTGATTTCATAGAAGACCGCTTCATTAAGGGGGGTAAGGTAAAAATGAAGGGCGCGGGCATCATCCCATTTCCCCTGCTGAGTGAGATTGTAGAGCAGCGCCATTTTATCCGGCAAGAGATTGGCGGTGGCGCTGATAAAACCGGCGCCGCCGATGGTGAGAATCGGGAAACAGAGAAGTTCTATGCCGGAGTAAACCAGGAAATCGCGTCCGGCGCGATGAAGCAGAAGATTGATATGCTCGAAATCTTTATTGGCTTCCTTTATGCCGACAATATTGGGGCAGGATTCTCTCAAGCGCAGGACAGTCTCAATCTCAAGGTTAATTGCGGCGCGCCCCGGAATATTGTAGAGGATGACGGGGAGAGCAAGGTTTGACGCGATAGCGCGAAAATATTGATAAAGCCCTTCCTGGCTGGGACGGACATAGTAAGGGGTGATGACCAGAACGGCATCGGCGCTCAGTTTTTCGGCGTATCGCGAAAGTTCCAGGGTCTCCTCCAGATTATTGCTTCCGGTAGCCGGCACAAAAGCGATACGATTATTTATCGCTTCGCTCACAATCTCGAACACCCGTTTGCGCTCGTCATGAGAAAGAGAACTCGGTTCGCCGGTTGTGCCGGTGACCGAGATGCCGTGCGAACCGGAAGCAATCTGCCAGTCAACCAGTCGTTGCAGACTGCCTTCGTCAATACATCCGTTGCGAAACGGCGTCACCAGCGGCACTATGGAACCATGAATCATTTCTATAATTTTCCCTGAAAATCGCATATCTTACGGGATTAAAATGGATTAGTTTGACCCAATATGGCATTATTGAGTGGGGTCAACAATTTCCCGTGAGAATCCGTATAAGTAGCGATATGGAAAATCATCACGCTCACCACGGCGCCAAAGAGCAGGCGGTCTCGATGAATCGTCTGGCTCTAAGCGCTACCGTACATTGTCTCACCGGCTGCTCTATCGGGGAAGTGCTGGGGATGGTAATTGGTACGGCGGCAGGGATGGAGAATTGGACGACGATTATCTTATCGGTTATACTTGCTTTCATTTTCGGGTATTCCTTGACCCTTTTGCCGCTGCTTCGAGCGAGGGTTGACCTTAAGACCGCCCTGGGGCTGGCGCTGGCGGCAGATACCCTCTCCATTGTCATAATGGAAATTGTCGATAACGGGATAATGCTGGTGATTCCGGGGGCGATGGACGCCGGTTTGAGCCAACCCCTTTTCTGGGGAAGTCTTCTGTTGTCATTGATTCTTGCCGGTGTCGCCGCTTATCCGGCTAACCGCTGGTTGATAATGCGCGGCGCCGGACATGTACGGGTGCTGCAGTATCACCGTCATCATTGATATCAACTCGCCATAGGGGTATCTTCAAAGACAAGATTTCTCCCAACTAATCGCTTGAGTTATAACTGATTCTCTCATTAATTGGGGCTGCGGAATAAAAATTTTGCGAGATTGCCGAATCGTTTTGCGGAAGCGGTTATCTAATGGATGAAAGAGAACTGGTAGCCCGGGCGCAGGGCGGCGACTATGACGCCTTCACCCGGCTGGTGGAAAAATATGAGCGGCAGCTTTTTGCGGTCGCCAAAAGAATGACCCGCAATCAGCAGGATGCCGAAGATATTTTGCAGGAGACCCTTCTGAAAGCGATTGACAATATCGATAAGTTCCGCGGCGAAAGTTCGTTTGGCACCTGGCTTTATTCTATCGCGCTGAACCAGGGAAGGGCGCATCTTCAGAAAGAAAAACGCTCGGAGATAAGGTCGCTGGAGGAATTTCTGCCGGTGCGCGACCATGAAGCGCACGGGAATGCGGCGCTGTCGGAGTGGCGCGACCCGCATACTGTCATGGAAAGGGCGCAGATTCGAGATTTCCTGGAAAGCGCCATCGATAAGCTGCGGGCGGAGTATTCGATACCGTTTATTCTAAGGTATCATGAGGATATGAGTGTCAAGGAGATTGCCGAAGTGATGAAACTTTCGGAGGCGGCGGTGAAATCGCGGATACTGCGGGCGCGGCTTTTCCTGCGCGACAAACTTGATGCTCTTCTGAAAGTCGAGACACCAAAATGAAAGACTGTTCCACATATATATCCAACCTTTGCGATTATATTGATGGCGACCTGGAGCCGGAACTCTGTAAGCAGATTGAGGCTCATCTGGGGGAATGCCCCGACTGCAAGGTGATGCTCGATACGCTGCGCCAGACGGTGAAAATCTGCCGCGAGGATGGCCGCTGCGAGGAACTTCCGGAGGAACTCTCCCGCCGCAT
>JBFMEF010000092.1 GCA_040753495.1 Candidatus Zixiibacteriota bacterium | reverse complement strand
AACTTATTTTTCAACCGGCCGAAGAGACGCCTCCCGGTGGGGCCGATGCCATGATAAAAGCCGGCATTCTGAAAAATCCCGATGTCAAGATAATCTTCGCCCTGCATGTTGACCCCACCCTTCCGATCGGCGAAATCGGGCTTCGCGATGGACCGACCATGGCTTCAGTTACCGATTTTGATATAACTATCTATGGACTGGGGGGGCATGCTGCCCGCCCCCATCTTGGCGTGGATGCTATAGCCGTGGCCGCGGAGCTGGTCAGCTCGATGCAGAAAATCGTTTCGCGGGAAACAGACCCTCTGGAGCCGGTCGTTATCACTTTTGGGACAATCAACGGCGGCACCGCCCGCAATGTTATCGCCGACAAAGTTATCTTGCGCGCCACGGCGCGGACGTTATCGTCATCGAGCCTGCGGCGGCTTCCGGGACTCATCCGGCGGACGGTTGACGGCATCTGTAGCGCCCGCGGGGCAAAATATGAAATCGATTTTATCGCCGGCTATCCAGTCTTATCCAATGACCCCGCCGTCAATCGAATCTACCAGGAATGCTACCGGGAACTTTTCGGTAACCGAAAAATTGCCCTTGTTCCGCAGGTAATGGGGGGAGAGGATTTTGCCTACTATCTTCAGAAGACGGCCGGGGCGATGTTTCGTCTCGGAGTCCGCAATAACAAACTGGGCGCCAATAAACCGTGGCATGCCTCCGATTTCATGATTGACGAACAGGGAATCTTTTATGGCACCGCTCTCCTGGCGCAGGCTGTCTTTAAGTTCTTCGAAAGCAGATAGACAATGCGCCTGACCCTGTCATTACTGCTTTGCTTCGTCATCCTTCTGGCTTCCCCTGTCTTATCTCTTGGAATTCTCTCCGACCTGGTGGTTCATTACAGCAATTTCTCATACATTTCTTCGATAGCGGTCGGTTATGACTATGTCTATTTTGGCACCACCAACGGGGTGACCCGCTACGAAATCGCCTCCCGTAAGTGGGCTGAGCCGATGACCGGCATTGAAGGGCTCCCGGCAAAAGAAATCCTCGAAGTGCGCGCCTCACAGAACGACCAGTATCTCTGGGTCCGAACCGATTTCGGTCTTTTTGAATACAACCGCACCTTCGACCGCTGGAGTCCCATTATGCAGTACCCTAATGAGCCTTCCTTCGGCAAACATCTTAAGCCCGATTTCAGCTATTTCCCTCCGCCTGGATTTACCTATCTCCCCAGCGGCGTCATTGTTGACGAGGATGGCAAACGGTATCCGGTCACCGATATAATCGATGACGGCTGGGCAAATCTCTGGGTCGGAACCTGGGGGTTGGGCGCTTTCTGGTCCGATAACACCAATCACCTTCTTCAACAGCTCAAGTATGGTTTGCTTCAAGATGATGTCTCCGCTCTCTGTTCCGACAGCGGCACGCTCTGGATGGGGGGAAAAAGCCGCGATTCCTATCGCGCCGGCGTAACCCTTTTCGACTGGCGCAAGAACGACTTCGACCATATTGAAATCAGAGGCGGACTGATTCGCCAGTCCGAGAGTGTCTATGACCTCAGCGCCGGAAAGGAGAGGATTTATGCCGCTACCGACAACGGAATTCTGGTGATAGATAAAAAAAGCCGCCAGATAGAGGAGCGGATTGGCTTATCATTCGGACTTCCCGACCTGCAAGTCTATTCTGTCCGATTCAACGGCGACACTATATTCGCCGGCACCGAATACGGATTGGCTCGTCTCGATTTGGGCACCGATTCGACCGATAAAAGCATCGGCACACTTCTTTACGCCGAGCCGATTTATGCCTTGGAACGGGAGGGCAACGCTCTCTGGATAGGCAGCGAGCATGGATTGTACCGTCTCGACCTCCCCAGCGGCAAACTGGGAATTCTCTCTATCCCGGAAATCTCCGAGTCAGCCCGTATTTACGACCTGGCTATCGCGGAGAGAAAAATCTGGGTTGCTTCCGAAGAGAATCTGATTGCGATCGGTCTGGATGACGCGGAAGTGGAGACTTTTCCGGAAGTTATCAATTATGGCGGCGCCCGCGCTGTCGCGGCGCGCGACTCGCTGGTGGCGGCGGCTGTGCGCGATGGCTTGTTGCTCTTATTCCTGGGGGATAAACCGCATCACTTTCTTTACACCGTCAATGACGGCCTGCTTTCACATAATATCCAGACACTGCTGTTTGACGGCGACTATCTCTGGCTCGGAAGCGAGCGCGGGCTGACCCGCTTCTGGTACCGCAATCCTAATCTCTACCACTAAAATCCGGTTCATATATATCCTGTCAAAATATGGTTGAATAAATTTCGCTTCTGTCTTATCTTTTGGCGGCAAATTAACGGGCAGGTGAGGCGGAGAGAATTGCAGATTCTATCTTTCTTGAGAAAATTCAGTCTGGTGTTCTTACTAACCGGGCTACTGGCGTTGCGCGGCGGTCATGCCGCCGACCAGGATTTTTTCGATATTTACGGCATTGAGGTCGAAGGCAAGATTCATAATTTTGTCGCCGGCGACTTTGACGGCGACAGTCTCCGCGATATTGTCGTTATCTACTCCCCGCAAAGCGGTGTCGATAACCGTTATCTCGGGCTTCACCTGCAGCGGCGGGACGGCTCCTTTGGCGCCAAGGCTGATTTCCTGACGGAACTGCCGAAGTCGGCCGCGCAGATTGATGCCGCCGACTATGACGGCGACGGCCGGCAGAATATTCTTACCGCTGACGCCGACGGCGTCATTGCCTTCTCCTTTACATCCGGCAACGGCTGGAGCGCGCCGCTGCGGCTTATCCGCCAGAGCACGCTCTACGCTTTCCCGATGTTCGAAGGGATTATTGTCAGCCCCTTTGTTGTTGACCTCCTCCAGAAACCGGGACTGGAGATTATTGTCCCCACCGCCAAAGGGTACGCCATCTTTGAAAAAAACGAGCGCGGCGCGTATCAGATTCTCAATCAGCTCTCCACGCCGATTGTCAGCCGTCACCATGCCCGCGATACCAAAGATTTGAACCGCTACGGCAATACCGGTTTCAGTATCAGCCTGGCTCAGATATTTGTTTTTGACGGTAACCTGGATGGTCGGGCTGACCTCTATTTTCTCTGGGACCACAAACTCTGCACTTATTTCCAGGACAATTCCGGCAATTTCCCCCAGACTCCCGATGTCGAGGTCGATTTCTTTCCCGGCAATTCGGGCGGTTACCTTCAGAGTTATCTTCTCGATATGAACGGCGACCGCCGCCCCGACCTGGCGGTCTCCCATACCTCCGGCGGCATCACCAAAACCGAAACCAAACTCCGCTTCTATATCTCGGATGCCCAGGGACGAATGGAGCGGGTGCACCGCCGAGAAATTTCGCTGTCCGATTCCCACTGCAACCTTATGTTCGGTGATTTCCGTTCGTCCGGGCGGTACGATATGGTGGTGCCGGCGGTCGAAATCGGCGCCATTGCCGCCACCAAGATGCTTTTGATGAAAAAAGCTGATTTGCACTTATTGATTTATCCTCTGACCAATGGTTTGCCGGATAATGAATCAACGCGGCGTCTGAGCTTTGAATTTAAGTTCAATTTCGACCATGATATTCCCACTGAAGAAGTCTGTGTCAACTGGTCGGCCGATTTCAACGCCGACCGTCTGCTCGACCTGGTCTTCTGCGACGGCGGAGGCAAAGTGCAGTTTTTCTGGGGAAAAGAACGCGATTTCCTCTCGCGCAAGCCTGATATCGATATCACGCTCGACCATCCTTCCATGATTTATCCTGTCAAACTGGGACGGGGAATTTATCCGGACGTGGTGGTGCGGCACAATCTGGGGGGACGGCTCGACCGCTTGACTATTTTGAAAAACAGAAACAACCGGAATAATTGAGGAGTCTATGGAAAGGGAATTTCCACTTTGTTTGAAATGCGACAGGGGAAATCTTCTGCCCCTGTCCGATTATGGCCGCGATGGCGCCACTATTACTTATAAAGCCTGGGTCTGTTCGAATCCGGAATGCGGTTTCTCTATCAGAATCGATAACGGAGAAATCAGTTACGGCAAGCAGATTCAGATGTCGGGCAAATAGGAATAATGCTAAGAATATTCGAGAACTTCTGGGTGAAAATCGCCGCCCTGGTGCTGGCTGTTCTCTTGTGGTTTCATGTGGCTACCAATAAGGTGTACCAGTATGAAGTTACGCTCCCGCTGAAGGCGGTTGACCTGCCGGGAAAGCTGGTGCTCAGCGAGCCGCCGCCCGATTCGGTGCGCGTGCTGGTCTCGGCCAGCGGCAAGAAACTTCTCCAGAGCGACTGGAAAAGAGCCGGACTCAAACTTTCCTTGAGCCGCAATCAACCGGGACGGTTCCGGATAGAGCTTACCTCCGGCAATCTCAGCTTTGTTCAAGGGGATAAAGTGGAGCTGGTTGATGTCGTCTCTCCCCGTGAAGCCGATATCGACTGCGACCGTCTGCTGGAAAAACGGGTGCCGTTAAAATCGCGGGTAGTGGTGCTTCCCGGCGACGGCTACGCCGTCAGCAACGCCGATTCGATTGTGCCGACTCACGCCACGGTAACCGGTCCCGGCGCGTTGGTCAACCTGGTGGCGGGCCTGGAGACAAAGGAAGAAGTTCTCGAAGGGGTGCGTGACAATATATCGATTCGCGTGCCGGTGAAACATCCCGGAATCTACGGTCTCAATATCTCTCCCGATACCGCCATCGTAACAGTTACCGTCACGCCGATTAAAACCCGCCTTTTTTCCGATATCCCGGTCCGCTTAATCAACGCCCCCTCCGGCCGCCGTGTTCGATATCTCCCCGATAGAATAGAAATTCGCGCCGGCGGCGCCCCCGATTCGATTGACGCTTTACCTCTATCGCGGATATCGGTCTTCGCCGATTACGCTCTCGCCGACAGCGCTGGCGCTATCCCCCTGCAATTCATTCTTCCTACCGATATTTCTCTTGTCTATAAATCAGCCGATTCGGTCAGGATTATTCGTTAAGATGCTCATTCTCGGGATTGAAACCTCCTGCGACGAAACCTCGGTGGCGGTCGTAAGAGACGGCCGGGAGATTCTCTCCAATGTCATCCTGAGCCAGTTGATTCACGGCGGGTATGGCGGGGTCGTTCCGGAACTGGCCAGCCGCGAGCATCTCCGCTCCATAATTCCGGTTTATCGCGAAGCCCTCGCCAAAGCCGGTGTTGGAGAATCTGAAATCGAACTGGTGGCGGCAACTTATGGTCCGGGACTGGTCGGAGCGCTTTTGGTTGGTCTCAATTTCGCAAAGGGATTGGCATATGGTAACGATATCCCATTCGTGGCGGTGAATCATCTCGAAGGGCATATCGCCGCCAATTTTTTGATTCATCACGACCTGCCTGTTCCGCACCTCACTCTGATTATCTCCGGCGGGCATACCTCGCTGGTGCAGGTCAACTCCTTCGGCGATTACCGTATACTTGGACAGACCAAAGATGACGCCGTTGGCGAGGCGTATGATAAGGTCGCCAAACTGATGGGACTCGGGTACCCCGGGGGCGCCGCTATCGACCGACTGGCGCAAAACGGCGATAAAAAGTTCTTTCGCTTCCCGCGCGGTGTCGCCAAGGAAGAGAGTTTCGATTTCTCTTATTCGGGCTTGAAAACAGCGGTCGCGCTGTACTTGCAAAAACTGACTCCTCAGGAGTTGGAAGAGAACAAAGCCGATATCGCCGCCTCGTTTCAGGAGGCGGCGGTCGAAGTGCTGGTGAGCAAGGCGATCCGCGCCGCCATCGAACTGAATATCAAGACCGTCACCCTTTCCGGCGGGGTGGCATCCAACAGCCGCTTGAAAGAATTGATGCAAGAAGCGATGAGAAAGCTGGAGGGAGAGTTTTACTTTCCGCCGCCGTCACTATGCACCGACAATGCCGCCATGATTGCTGCGGCGGGGTATTTTCGTTACAAAATGCAGGGGGCATCAGATATGGCGGTTAACGCCGTGCCGTATTTAAAATTGATATCCGTGTGATAGGAACTCATAGAGAACCTCTGCGGAGTCTTTTCGACCCCGAAGGCTACGCGGTCATGATACAATTTCAGCCGGTTTCTGAAAGGAGACGGTTTCGTCAAGCCTGTCATTTTAGTATGAAACTTAGAAGCGGAGCGACCGTTTTTTCCCGTTTGCTTCTCAAAAGGCAAAAATATATATTCCCCCTTACATTTATGAAAGTTGTACCATTCGCTCCCTGATTTGTATAAGTGCGATACACGGTAAACTGATTACAGGAGATTAACATGCGCGCCCTCATAACCGGCATTACCGGACAGGATGGCTCTTATCTGGCCGAACTTCTTCTGGAGAAAGGATATGACGTCTATGGCATGGTTCGTCGCGCCTCCACCGAGACTTTCGGACGAATCGAGCATATCCGTCATAAGATAAAACTGATGCAGGCTGACCTGCTCGACCAGCTCTCTATAATAAATATTATCGAAGAGATTAAACCGGATGAGATTTACAACCTGGCGGCGCAGTCGTTTGTCCCGACCTCCTGGAATCAGCCGGTATTGACCGGAGAGTTTGACGCCCTCGGGGTCACCAAGATACTGGAGGCAATCCGCTTCCTCGACCGGAAAATCAGATTCTACCAGGCGTCATCATCGGAAATGTTCGGCAAAGTCCGTCAGGTGCCGCAGACCGAAGAGACCCCTTTTTATCCCCGCTCTCCGTACGGTGTCGCCAAGGTTTACGGCCATTTTATCACTATCAATTATCGTGAAAGTTATAATATCCATGCCAGCTCCGGTATCCTTTTCAACCATGAATCTCCCCGCCGCGGACTCGAATTTGTAACCCGGAAAATCACCGATGGCGTCGCCCGTATCAAACTGGGGCTGACCGACAAGCTGTACCTTGGAAATCTTGATGCCGAGCGCGACTGGGGCTTTGCCGGCGATTATGTTATGGCGATGTGGCTGATGCTTCAGCAGGAAAAACCGGGCACTTATGTTATCGCCACCGGCAAGAGTCATTCGGTCAAGCAGTTTGTCGAAACCGCCTTCGCTCATGTCAATCTCGACTGGCACGATTATGTCAAGACCGACCCGAAACTGGTCCGCCCGGCCGAAGTTGACCATCTGATGGGGGATGCCTCTCTCGCCAAAAAGGAACTTAAATGGGAACCGACGGTTGATTTCAGGGGACTGGTACAGATGATGGTTGATGCCGATCTGGAAAGGCTCCGTGAAAAGAAAAAGTAAAGCGCTTATCACCGGCATCGGCGGTTT
>JBFMEF010000091.1 GCA_040753495.1 Candidatus Zixiibacteriota bacterium | reverse complement strand
CCCGATACCATGACCGGTCAACTCCCTGACAACGGAATATCCGGCGGCTTCAGCGACCTTCTGTATAGCCGACGAAACCATTCCGAGCCGATTGCCGGGTTGCACCTGCTCGATTCCGGCTTCTAATGAACGCCGGGTGACCTCCAGAAGTTTCCTCTTTTCCGCGGAAATCTCCCCTACCGGAAAAGTCCTGGCGGCGTCGCCATAGTAACCGTCAACTATCGCTCCGAGGTCAACCGAGACAATTTGGCCCTCGGTGAGGATTCGCCTGCCGGGGATGCCATGGACGACCTCCTCATCTATGGAGATGCAGGCGGTCGCGGGAAAACCGCGATACCCTTTAAAAGCCGGTCGAGCGCCGTGGGACAAAATAAAATCTTCCGCCATTTTGTCAAGGTCTTCGGTGGATACCCCGGGTTTAATCTCTTTTTCCAGCATTTTCAAGGTATCGCCTACGATTTTACCGGCTTTTCTCATTATCTCTATCTGTGCATCTGTCTTTTTAATTATCATGCCTTATTAATCTTGGCAATTTCCGCCAGAAGACTTTCCGTTATCCGGTCCGGTCCGCCGCCGTTGTCCTTAATGGCAGCCAGGATGGACTCTTTCCGGTAGAAATCAACTATCGGTTCGGTCTGCTTCTTGTAGACGTTGAGACGATTTTTGACCACCTCTTCCTCATCGTCGGGACGTCGCAGAAGGCGGGCGCCATCGTTATCGCAAATTCCCTCTTTCTTGGGGAGCTGCATAGGATAATTATATCCGGCGTTGCAGGTCGGACAATAGTACCGTCCGGACAGCCGCTTGATGACTTCCTCGTCGGTTACGTCCAGCAGAATTGCTCGATGAATTGCCTTTTGGTTTCGGGCGAACATGACTTTCAGCGCTTCCGCCTGCGGAATTGTCCGCGGGAAGCCATCCAGTATGAATCCATTATTAAGGGCGCCCGATTTCAATTTCTCTTCTATCAAACCTATAATCAGGTCATCCGGCACCAATTCGCCGGCCTCCATATATTTTTGCGCCTTTTTCCCCAGTTCGGTGCCGTTCTTCACCGCTTCCCGCAGGACATCGCCAGTGGATAGATGAAGCAGCCCGAGTTTGGCGGCGATTCGTTTCGCCTGCGTCCCTTTGCCTGACCCGGGAGGTCCCAGAAAGACCAAATTCATCAGTACGACCTCCCGCGAATTTTCCCTTTTTTCATAAATCCCTCGTAGTGGCGCATAAGGAGGTGCGATTCTATCTGCTGCAGCGTATCCAGCGCCACACCGACAACAATCAACAGTCCGGTGCCTCCAAAGAAGTAGTTGACGCCAAAGGAACTGATGAGTACCCAGGGCATAATAGCAATGATGGCAAAAAAGATGGCGCCGGGAAGGGTGATGCGGGTCAGAATCCGCTCGATATGTTCGGCGGTTTTCTTGCCGGGACGGATGCCCGGAATGAAGCCGCCGTTCTTGCGCATATTGTCGGCGATATCAATCGGATTGAAAACAATGGCGGTATAGAAATAAGCAAAAAAGACAATAATCAAACCATAAATAAGGGAATACCATAACTGACCGGGGCGCAGCCAGTCGGATACTATATTGGCGACCCATTCGGTATTGGGGAACAACTGCTGAACGGTCGCCGGCAGGAACATAATAGACTGCGCGAAGATAATCGGGATGACGCCGGCCGAGTTCACCGAGAGAGGCAGATGAGTGGTGGCACCGCCGTAGATTCTCCTGCCCACAATTTTGCGGGGGTACTGCACGGGCACTTTGCGTTGCGCCCGCGTAACCAGAATCACCGACGCCACTACCGCCACCATGGCCGCCACCAGTATGGCTTCGGTAAAGATAGAGCGGGTACCAAACCAGAGGTACTGCACTTCTTCAATGACCGCTTCCGGGAAGCGCGCCACGATGCCGATGAAGATGATGAGGGAAATACCGTTGCCGATGCCCCGTTCGGTTATCTGCTCACCCAGCCACATGATAAAGATGGTGCCGCAGGTAAAGGTAATCATGGTGATGATGACAAATTCGCCATAAGGCATATGCACGATACGCTGGCCATTGAAATCGAGAGTGGAAAGGAACTGCGCCGTTCCGAACGCCTGCAAGAGCGAAATGAGAACGGTCAGATAACGGGTGTACTGGGTAATCTTCCGTTTTCCTTCTTCTCCCTGTTTCTGCAGTCTCTGGAGATAAGGGACCACCGCCCCGAGTAACTGGAGCATAATGGAAGCGGAGATGTATGGCATAATGCCGAGGGCGAAGATGGTAGCATTGCGGAAAGCGCCGCCGGCAAAGAGGTCGAGCAAGCCGAAGATGGTATCGCTTCCGAGGGCCTGAGCCACCAGAGAGCCATCGACACCCGGTGTCGGGATATGTCCGCCGATACGATAAACCACGAGCAAAGCGAAGGTAAAAAAGATTCGCTTGCGCAGTTCTTCAATTTTGAAGATGGATTGGAAGGTACTGAGCACTAAATCACCTCGGTTTTTCCGCCGGCGGCTTGAATTTTCTCAATCGCCGACCTGGAAAACGCCGCTGCCTTCACATGCAATGCCGCATCTACTTTTCCCATTCCCAGAATCTTGACGGGCAGACGGGTCGATTTAATAATCCCTAATTCTTTCATTTTATCGGGTGTAACTTCGCCTGCCGGGCATCGCGCCAGAAGGGTCAGATTGACAACCTGATATTCTTCCCTGAAAATATTGGTGAATCCGCGTTTGGGAATCCTTCTCTGAAGAGGCATCTGGCCGCCTTCGGACCATCTCTTCACTTTGGCGACACCGCCGGTGCGGGCTTTCTGGCCTTTATGACCGCGCGTGGAGGTTTTCCCCATGCCGCTTCCCGGTCCCCGCCCGACCCGTTTGCGCTGCTTGGTCGCACCCTGCGGGGGTCGCAATTCGGATAATTTCAATGAGGCCGTCATTCTTCTACCTTTTCCCATTTAACAAGGTGTTCTACTGACTTTATCATTCCGCGAACCTGCGGAGAATCATTGTGAAGCACCGTCCGACGCAGTTTGCCCAGACCGAGTGCGATAATAGTTCTCTTCTGAATCGCCGGTTTGTCAATAGTACTGCGAATCTGCGTAACTTTTAATTTTGCCATATTAACCTCGTCTCTGCGGTAAGATTAACCCCGCAGACGATATCCTTCCTGCTCTTCACGCGAGCGAAGTTCCAGAAGACCGTTCATGGTCGCCTTAACGACATTGTGCGGATTGCGGCTGCCGAGAGCTTTGGTCAGAATATCCTGAATACCGGCGGACTCCAGGACGGCCCTTACGGCGCCGCCGGCGATAACACCGGTGCCCGGCGAAGCCGGCTTAAGAATCACGCGCGAGGCGCCATAGATTCCCTGCACCTGATGCGGGATAGTGCCTTCGGGGGTGATGGTGACCTTTACCATAGCTTTCCGCGCCGCTTCGGTCCCCTTACGAATCGCCTCGGAGACTTCCGACGCTTTGCCGAGACCGATGCCGACCTTGCCGTTGCGCTGGCCCACCGCGACCAGGGCGGTGAAACTGAAACGGCGGCCGCCCTTTACAACTTTGGCGACACGGTTGACCTTAATTACCTTTTCCTCGAATTCGAGGTTATCCATTTCTAATCGAGCCAAGCTTCATACCTCTATAAAAAACATCAAAATTCCAAACCGGCTTTGCGCGCGGCATCGGCCAGGGCTTTCACCCGACCATGAAATAAGCTGCGATTGCGGTCGAAGGCGACCTTCTTGATTCCCTTATCGAGAGCCAGGCGGGCAATGACTTCACCCACTATCGCGGCCACATCCGTCTTTTTCATCTTGTCTTTTTTCTTGCTGACGACATCCTTCTGCAAGGAGGAGACCGCTGCCAGAGTTATCATCTTTTCGTCATCGATGATTTGCGCTTCAATATTCTTAAGAGATTTGTGTACGGTGAGACGCGGTCTTTCGGCGGTGCCGATGACGCGCCCCCGCACACGGGCTTTTCTCTTGGCGGCCCGGGATTTCTTTATATCATTAGAACGCATAGTACAGTTAACCTTTACTTACCGGCTGTCTTTCCGGCTTTGCGATGAATAATCTCCTCGGCATACTTGACGCCCTTACCTTTGTATGGCTCCGGAGGGCGCAGGGAACGAAGTTTGGAAGCCACCATACCGACCAATTGCTTGTCGGCGCCGGTGACAAAAATCTTGTTCTCTTTGGGAATCACCTGGAGCGTTACGCCATCGGGCGCCCGAAACAGTATCGGATGAGAATAGCCCAGATTCAATGTTAGGATTTTGCCGGTCAGTTCGGCGCGATAGCCAACCCCGACCAGCTCCAGGATTCTCTGATAACCGCTGGTAACGCCGGTGACCATGTTCTGAATCAATACCCGTGTCAGTCCGTGCAGAGAACGGTGCAATCTCAGATTGGACGGCCGGGAAACGGTAATCTGGCTGTCTTCGATTTTCACCTGTAAATCAGGATGAGGGCGCAGCTGGAGTTCCCCTTTGGGACCTTTTACCTGCAGCAGGCCGTTGTTGAATTCGACCTTTACACCTGAAGGTATTTTTACCGGAAGTCTTCCTACTTTTGACATACAATATATCCCGGCTTACCAGATACTGCAAATGGCTTCGCCGCCGAGCCGTTTCTCGTAAGCCTTAAAATTGGTCATTATTCCCTGCGACGTTGAGATTATAGTGATGCCGACCTGATTGCGCACGGTGCGCTTCAGCTCATCTGTGCTAAAATATTTTCTCAGACCGGGAGTCGAGACCCGGCGCAGTCCGCGAATAATAGGGTCGTCATCGCGGCTATATTTGAGATAGAGTCTCAAGATTCCCTGTTTATTGTCAGGCAGTTCCACCATATCTTTCAGGAATTTTTCCTCAATAAGCACCCGGGCGATTTCCCTCTTGATACGGGAGGCCGGGACATCAACCGCTTTTCGTTTTGCTTTTGAGCCGTTCCTGATTCTGGTCAGCATATCAGCAATGGGGTCGGTCATCGACATACAAACAACTCCTGTCTTTCCGCTTGACTACCAACTGGCTTTAACGATGCCCGGGATTTCCCCGGCCAGCGCCATCTGTCTGAAGCAGATACGGCAAAGCCCGAACCGCCGCATATAAGCGCGGGGGCGACCGCATCGCTGACAGCGATTATAGCGGCGCACCTGAAATTTAGGCGCCCGTCTCTGCTTCTCAATCAAACATCTTTTCGCCACTGTTTCTCCTGTTATTTACTGAAGGGCATTCCCATCTCGCTCAGTAACTGACGGCATTCTTCGTCATTCTTTGCCGTGGTTGTAATCGAAATGGTCATACCGCGAATCTTGTCGATTTTGTCGTAATCTATTTCCGGGAAAATAATCTGTTCCTTGATGCCCAGGTTGAAATTGCCACGTCCGTCAAACGACTTGGTTGAGATGCCGCGAAAATCGCGAATACGCGGGATGGCGACATTCATGAGCCGGTCCAGGAATTCATACATTCGTTCACGGCGCAGGGTAACGCGGGCGCCGATTTTGGCTCCCTTGCGCAGCTTGAAATTGGAAATAGATTTTTTCGCCAGCGTAAGAACCGGTCTCTGCCCGGTGATTTTAGCCAGGTCGTCGGCGGCCGCTTCCAGGGCTTTGGCGTTGCCGATAGCTTCGCCGACGCCGATGTTCACCGTTATTTTGCTCAACCGGGGAACTTCCATAGTCGAGCGGTACTTGTTCTGCTTGAGCAGTTTGGGCACCACTTCTTTATAGTAGTAATCTTTTAATCTTGCCATACCCAACATCCGTTATAATGCCTCGCCGCAGCGGCGGCAAAGACGAACTTTACTTTTCTTACCGTCAGTATCTTCAATGACCTTGTGGCTGATTCTGGTCGGCGCCGAACAGGCTTTGCAGAAGAGCGCCACATTGGCTCTATGTATGGGAGCTTCCTTGCGAACGATTCCGCCCTTGGGATTTCGGCGGGTAGGGCGGGAATGGCGCGCAATAATATTAACGCCCTCAATAATGAGACGGTTGCTTCCCGGAAAAACATGCAGGACTTTGCCGGTGCGAGGCTTCTCCACCGTGCCCCGGTCTTTTCCCCGTCTTATGACTACAATATCACCTTTTCTTATATTCATTTTTACAAAACCTCGGGGGCAAGGGAAATGATCTTCATGAACTGCTTCTCTCTTAATTCACGCGCCACCGGTCCGAAGATACGGGTGCCGCGCGGCTCTTTCTGTTCATTGATGATGACCGCGGCATTGTCGGAGAATCTGATAATAGAACCGTCTCTTCGCCTGGTTTCCGATTTTGTCCGCACTACCACCGCTTTGCAGACTTCCGATTTTTTCACGGTTCCGCCCGGAATGGCATCCTTTACGGTCACCACGATGATATCGCCCAGACGGGCGTATCGTCTCTTTGTCCCGCCGAGTATTCGGAAACACATGACTCGTCGGGCTCCGGAGTTGTCGGCGACATTCAATTGCGTATATTCCTGTATCATTTTCTTGCTCCCGGCTCAAATCACGGCAGTAATCGCTATTTCGCTTTCTCTAAGATTTCAACCAGTCTCCAGCGTTTGGTCGCCGAGAGTGGTCTGGTTTCCATTATTCTGACCAGGTCACCGGCCCTGGCTTCGTTCTTCTCATCATGAGCGTAGAATTTGGAAAAGGTCTTAATGACGCGGCCATAGAGAGGATGTTTCATGGTCCTTTCGGTCTTGATGACGATGGTCTTATCCATCTTATCCGAAATGACCTTACCGACTCGTACCTTACGATTGCTTCTATTCATATTCGCCTAATCCTTATTCCGCTTTTCCGGTCTTATCTTCGGCCGTTCCTTTATCCAGTATGGACACGGGCGCCTTGACTATTTTTCTTTTGCCCAGACGGTCTTCCGAAAGAATGGTTTCAATTCGGGCGATGTCCCGTCGGAGAGTGCGCAGTTTGAGCGGGTTGTCGAGCTCTTTGAGAGTTTTGCGCATGCTCAAATTGAACAGCTCCTCGGCCATTTCGCGTTTCTTTTGAATCAATTCGTCGCGCGTCATATCACGCAAAGATACCATTTTCATATCATACCCCTTCAGTCTCGGAACGGGTCACGAACTTGGTTTTCATCGGCAGCTTATCGCCGGCAAGACGGAGGGCTTCTTTTGCCATCTGCTCATTGACGCCTTCGATTTCGAAGAGGATTCGTCCCGGCTTGACCACCGCCACCCAATATTCGGGAGCGCCTTTACCTTTTCCCATTCTCGTTTCGGCCGGTTTTTTGGTTACCGGCTTATCGGGGAAAATACGGATCCAGACTTTGCCGCCTCGTTTGATATATCGGGTCAAAGCGATACGAGCGGCTTCAATCTGGCGGTCGGTTACCCAGGCCGGCTCCAGAGATTTGAGACCGAATTCGCCGAAGGAGATAGCGCTACCGCGATAGGCTTTACCGGTCATTCTGCCGCGCTGCTGTTTTCTATATTTTGTTTTACTGGGCGTTAACATAACATTTACTCCCGCTTAAAGCCTATTCGGCGCCTTCTTTTTTGGGTGGAGGAGTCGGAGTTCCGCCGGACTGCGCCGGACGGGTGTCGCGATTCTGCTGGGGACGCCGGTCGCGCGGCTCCCGGCGGTCACCGCGAGGACCGCCCCGGTCATCGCCCGTTCCCAGGCGCGGACGGTCGGACTGTTCGCCGCCGCCTTCTCCGAACTGGTCGCGCCGGTCGGGACGACGGACACGCCCGCGGGGGCGACGTTTCCGTTGACGGTCATCACCCCGTCCCCGGTCTCTCCGTCCGCCTTCCAGTTCCATATCGTGACGGTCGGTCAGCGACTTATCCATATCTTCGCGTTCGGTCAGCTCTCCTCTGCCCATCACCATGCCGCGGCAGATCCAGACTTTGACTCCGATGCAGCCATAGGTGGTGTGGGCGGTGTCGGTCGCGTAATCGATGTCGGCGCGGAGGGTATGAAGGGGGACTCGACCCTCCATATATTTTTCCGTGCGCGCGATTTCAGCGCCGGCAAGACGGCCGCCGCAAAGAATCTTTATTCCTTCGGCGCCCATCTTCATTGTTCCGGAAATAGCTTTCTTCATCGCGCGGCGGTAGGAGATTCTACCTTCCAGCTGACGGGCGATGGTGTCGGCGACAAGTTTGGCGGAGAGTTCCGGCTTCTTGACCTCGATAATATTCAAGGAGATTTCTTTCTTGGTGAGCATCTGAAGCTCTTCACGAAGTTTATCCACTTCGGCGCCTTTGCGTCCGATGACAATTCCGGGGCGGGAGGTATGGATATCTACCGTGACTTTCTTGGGGGCGCGCAGAATTTCGACGCGTGACAATCCTGCTTTGGAAAGTCTGACATCGATATATTTTTTAATGCGCATATCCTCGTAGATGAGGTCAGCAAATTTCCTGTCAGCGAACCATTTGCTGTTCCAGGATTTTATGACACCGAGCCTGAACCCTATGGGGTGTGTC
Organism: Candidatus Zixiibacteriota bacterium; assembly: GCA_040753495.1. Classification (NCBI taxonomy): domain Bacteria; kingdom Pseudomonadati; phylum Candidatus Zixiibacteriota; species Candidatus Zixiibacteriota bacterium. Next base: position 1,282 of record JBFMEF010000091.1, on the reverse strand, counting down.
TTTTGTCCCAAAATACTCTCCTTATATATTCCTACTTATCTTCTTCTTCAGCAGCCTTTTCAACCGGAGCGGCATCAGTTTTTTCATCAACTTCAGGCTCCGCATCGGCTTTACCTTTGGCTTTACCTTTGGCTTTACCTTCTTTAGCCGTTGGCGGCTCTTTTTCGACTTTATCTTTTTTCGCCTTTGCCGCCGCCGTTCTCTCCTTAATTGGCTCCGGTTCGCCTTCTACTTCCACCATAACATGGCAGTAGCGCTTGCGAATCCGAAATACACGTCCCATCGACTGGAAGCGAATCCTTTTGGCGGTAGGAGCGCCGTCAATAAGAATTTTTGATATCGAAAGGTCTTCCGCTTTCAATTTGGCCGTTCCCACGCCGGCGATAGCGTTCGCCGCGGCCGCTTTAACCGTTTTGGCTAAAGGATGCGCGGCCGACTTGGGAGTATAATTTAAGATATTGAGAGCCTCCTGAACGGGCTTTCCCTTAATCAGGTCTGCCACCTGGCGCATTTTGCGCGGAGACATCTTCAAGAATCTGATTCGAGCACGTGCCTGCATCATGAGACTTCTTCCTATTCTTTAACGGCCGTAGAGCGTTCCGCCAATTTGCCGCCATGGCCGCGGAAAGTACGGGTGGGGGCAAATTCGCCCAATTTATGACCGACCATATTTTCCGTGATATAAATCGGGATGAACTTGTTGCCGTTATGCACCGCCAGCGTATGCCCGACAAAGTCGGGGGAAATCGTGGAGCGTCGCGCCCAGGTCTTGATTACCTTTTTCTCGCCGGTATTGTTCAAAGCAGTCAATTTCTTCAGCAACTTTTCGTCTAAATATGGTCCTTTTTTCAGTGACCGTGGCATTCCATCCTCCGCGTTTATTTCTTCTTTCCGCGTGGTTCAACAATATATTTGTTCGATTTGCGTTTACTTCTGGTCTTGAGACCTTTGGATTTGAGCCCCCAGGGGGAACAGGGATGCCGTCCGCCGGAGCTCTTTCCTTCGCCGCCACCCATAGGGTGGTCAACCGGATTCATGGCGACGCCGCGCACATGGGGGCGAATACCCCGCCAGCGAGACGCTCCGGCTTTGCCAATGGAGATATTCTTGTGGTCAGCATTGCCGATCTGCCCGATGGTACCATAGCAGTTCTGTTTCACCAGTCGCACTTCTCCGGAGGGCATTTTCAGGTGAGCGAATTCCCCTTCCTTGGCGACCAGCTGCACATAAGAACCGGCGCTGCGGGCGATTTGGCCGCCTTTTCCGGGTTGCAGCTCGACAT
>JBFMEF010000090.1 GCA_040753495.1 Candidatus Zixiibacteriota bacterium | reverse complement strand
AGTAATGATAGATCGGCGCCCCCGCCCGTTTGACATTCAGTTTCCTTCCCGGGTGACCGGCCGCCATTGCGGCTTCCGAGGGATATATCCGGAATCCCTGCGAATCGCGATAAGAGCGGATTAAGCGGTCGTTCCGGATGAGTCGAATTTCGCGGCGGTGCCACCGCCGCGTTATGCCGATATAGTTGTAATTTCCGAAAAAATTCAGAAAGTCGAAAAGAAGTCCTTCCACGCGGCGGTCATCTGAATATTTCTTGATTGACTCGTGAATCCTGGTAAGGTCGTTTTCATGGATGACTTCGTCCGCCTGTATATGCAATCCCCAATCGCCGGTGATGGCATCACGAGCTATATTGCACTGCTGGGCAAAGATGGCGCCCCCCTCGCGCAGATTATCATCCCAGACGGTATCGATAATCCGCATCTTGGGCGAACCCAGTTTGACAATCGCCTCTCTGGTGCCATCGGTTGAATCGCCGACCGCAACTACGAATTCATCGCAGAGCGGAAGCGCTGACTGTATTGACTGCAGGAACGGGTAACCGTAATCAAATCCGTTGCGAATATATGAAAAGCCGCTGATTTTCATATTCTTCAAGAATCGGCGCCAGTGTAAAACAAATCTGACATAATTGCGTTAAGTAATTATCATTCAAGGCGGTTTGTCAAGAGGCAAGGGACGAGCGGCGCCAAATTAAAGCCGCGGCAGCGGTTAAAGCCTCAAAAATAGTCGTTATTGGCTTTCTTCAAGGGTGCGTATTGTTTGGCATATTCAGAACGGGTAATTTTTATTTTGAACTGAATGGCAAAAAAACATAAATTTATTATTCATTTCCATTTTGGAGGATTGGACTGTGGTTAAAACCAGAGAAGATGTCTTGCGGATGATTGATGATGCTGATGTTCATTATGTGCGCCTGAATTTTACCGACATCCTGGGACGGTTAAAAGGGATGTCGATTACACGCTCGGAGATTGAAACCGTACTGGAGCGGGGGCAGGCTTTTGACGGCTCCTCGATAGAAGGATTCGTAAGAATTGAAGAATCCGACCTGATGGCGATTCCGGACCTCCGCACTTTCCGCGTCATACCGTGGGAAATCGGCGGCGAGAAAACCGCCATGATGTTCTGCGATATTCAATTGCCTGATGGGAAACCGTACGATGGCGACCCGCGCTGGGTCTTGCAGAGGGTGCTCCAAAAATACGCCAAGAAAGGATGGACAGCGTATCTCGGACCGGAGATTGAATTTTTCTACTTTAAGGATGAGTCCAACCCGGAATTGCTGGACAAGAGCGGGTACTTCGATTATGGCGCGTTTGATCTCGGAACACATGTCGTAAAGAAAACGGTGGCGGCGCTGGAACTGATGGGGATTCCGGTGGAATGCTCCCATCATGAAGTCGCACCCAGTCAGCATGAAATCGACCTGAAATATCAAGAGGCGTTGGTAATGGCTGACTTTGCGCAGATCTACCGCTTCGTGGTGAAAGAAGTGGCGGCGGAGAATGAAATTTACGCTTCTTTTATGCCGAAGCCGATTTTCGGAGAAAACGGCTCCGGGATGCATACTCATATGTCAATTTTTGACGGGGACAAAAACCTGTTCTATGCCAAGGATGCCCCTTATCATCTCTCCGATATGGCCCGTTATTTCATGGCTGGCATCCTGCATCATATCAAAGACCTGACCCTGGTGCTGAATCAGTGGGTCAATTCCTATAAGCGACTGGTGGTCGGTTATGAAGCCCCGGTTTATGTGTCGTGGGGACGGCGCAATCGTTCCAGCCTTATCCGGGTTCCGATGTTTAAGGCCGGTCACGAAAAATCGACCCGGGTTGAACTCCGCTCGCCCGACCCGGCATGTAACCCCTATCTTGCCTTTGCGCTGATGCTCGGCGCCGGACTGGAAGGAATCGAGAATAAATACCCCTTGCCGGAACCGATTGAAGAGAACATCTTCACCATGACCAAAGAGAAACGGGAGAAGTTCAAAATCGACGCTCTTCCGGACTCTTTGGAGAATGCCATCAGACTGACCGAAAAGTCGAAACTGGTGCGGGACGTTTTAGGCGATCACATATTTGAGACCTTGATAGCCAACAAGAAAGTGGAGTGGGACAACTACCGCATCAATGTCACCAAATATGAGATTGATACTTATCTTCCATTCCTGTGATCAAAGAATATCACAATCTGACAGCGCGTGAAATCGCTGACGGAGTAAAAAACAGGAAATTTAAAGCGGTCGATGTTTGCCAGACGGCGCTGGAGAGGGCCTTCAGCGCCGGCAAAAAGTTAAATGCATTCATAACCGTCACATCTGACCTTGCCCTCCATCAGGCTGAGGCTATCGATGACCGCATTGCCTCTGGTAATCCGACCGGTCCGCTTGCGGGTGTCCCGATTGCCCT
>JBFMEF010000089.1 GCA_040753495.1 Candidatus Zixiibacteriota bacterium | reverse complement strand
TCACCACCACCAATGACCCTAATGGCAACAACCGCGGGCATGGTATTACCGGAGCCTCGGTCGGCTGGATAGAGGCGAGTTTTGACCTGTCGGCATTTGCCGGCAACAACATATTCCTTCGTTTTACTTACGAAACCGACGCCTATGTGCTGGAAGAGGGAATGTACATAGATGATATCTACCCCGTGGAGTCATACGGCATCCAGACTCTGATTTCTTCATCCATAACGGACACCACTTACCAGTTCCTCAATAAGACTGACGGTATCTACTATTACCGGGTTCGGGCAAAAGATGCCGAAAATCAATGGGGCGATTTCTCCAGCATCGGCGGCACCGTGGTGGGAAACATTGTTACCTATACCTGTGGCGACGCCAATGGGAATGGCGCTGTCAATATTCTCGACGTCACCGCCATACTGGCGTTCCTCTATAAGGGAGGTCCGGCTCCGGAGCCTTTGGAAGCGGCTGATGCCAATGGCAACGGCGCCGTCAATATTCTGGACGGCACCTTCCTGATAGGATACCTTTTTAAGAGCGGACCGGAACCGCTCTGCCAGTAATCAATCAGAGCCAGACTTCAATGAAGCGCGGGTAATGGTATCCGCGCTTCTTTATTTTTGTTGCCAAAGAGGATTCCTTGAGTTACATCTACGGCGATGAAAAGAATACCAGTCTTCATTATTCTGGCGGCGCTTACTCTCAGCAGCCGCGGACTAAGCGGCCAATCGCCCCCGAAAGAATCTCGCCCGCACCAGAAGAGTATCGCTATTACTTTTGATAACCTGCCGGCGGAGCCGACCTATAGCGCTTTCGAGCGGCGGCAAATCAATCAACTCCTTCTCTCATCACTCAAGAAAAACGGTGTTAAGGCCGCTGGTTTTGTGGTCGGCGATTATCTCAATAAAGACTGGGAGCTGATTGTCAAATGGCTTGATGATGGCCATATTATCGGTTCCCTTCCCTTTTCGGGACAGCGAATCGATGATGTCCCCCTGACTTTCTTCTTTGATGATATAATTAAAGGACGCGATGTCCTGGAAAATCTTTTCGACAGCTATGCGCAGACTGGGCGCTATTTTCGGCTTCCTTTTCTGTATGCCGGAAGCAATCGTTCGAATCGCGAGGAACTATTTGCGCTTCTCAGAAAAGAAAGGTTGATTCTTGTAGACGCCTCGATTATTACGGAGGATTTTGTTTACAATCTGTCTCTGGAAAAATTGGGGAATACCCAGGATACCGTCAGGCTATTCGCCCTGCGCGACCAATATATCGACCATATCTTAAGATCACTCAGCCGCGCCGAAGAACTGGCTCAAAAACTTCTGGAGCGGCAACCGCGACAGATACTTAAATTACAGGCAAATAAGATAAACGCCTATTTTATCGATGATATCCTGAGGGCGATTAAGGCAAGCGGCTATAAATTCATCTCCCTGCCAGAGGCGCTCAAAGACCAGCTCTATCGTCGGCGCGATGCCTGCTTTGACGACAATCGCCCCCTTTCCTTACTGGAGCGGCTGCTTCTCTCTGATCCGGACCTTCTTCCGGCAGAAGAAGAATAAGCATTCCGCGGAGACCATGTCGCATTGTCCTATCGAATTTGGGGAGAATTGCCAAAGATAGGTTTCAAGGTTCGATAACTTCTTTTAATACTTGAGAGAGTTGTCCATGACACGTGATTTTTTTCACAATTATCCTTGACTTGAATCCGAAATTGTTCGATATTAATAATTAGAGAAAATAGGACAAGTTTTGTTGCCGTTAAAAGCTTGCTCTTCGACAGCCGGGCATTGAGGACTGGTTGAGAATGATAGCGCCAAAAGGCTTAGAATTATTGTCAATGACCGACGGTTTACGATATCCCACCTTGCCAGCCGGAATTCTGATAATTGTCGGCGGTTTCGGAAGCGGTAAGACCGAAATCTCAGTCAATCTAACTCGCTATCTGGCGCTTTCCGGTGAAAGCCAGATTGCCATTGCCGACCTTGATCTGGTCAATCCTTATTTTCGCTCGCGGGAAGCCAGAGAGGAGATGGAGCGACTGGGGGTTCGCCTGATAGCCCCCAAAGGGGGGAATTTTTATGCCGACCTGCCGATTCTCCTGCCGGAAATCAAAGGCGCTGTCGAGGAGCGTTCCGGACGACTGATTTTGGATGTTGGCGGTGACGCCCAGGGTTCCCGGGCTCTCGGCTCCCTGTCCGACATTTTCATTCCAGGCGCTTATCAGATGCTTATGGTCCTTAATAGTCGACGTCCTTTCACCGCCGATGTCGCCGGAACTATCGAAACTATGAGGCGCATCGAGTTGTCGAGCAAACTTCGTTTCACAGGCTTGATTGCCAACAGCCATATGATTGATGAAACTACTCCGGAGATTATTCTGGAGGGATTAAGTCTGGCGCGACAGGTGGAAAAAGTCACCGGCTTGCCGCTTCAGTTCCTCTGCGCCAAAGAAGACATCCTCGCCAAGATTCCGCCTTCTGATATCGATTGTGCCGTCTTACCTTTGACCCGTCTGATGCTGAAACCGTGGGAGCGGAAAAGCGGCTCTCCTAAAGGAATTTGACATGCCCGGCATCATAATAAATAAAATCTATTGTAAAGGATGCGAACTCTGCGTGCATGCCTGCCCGATGAAGATAATCTCGATGTCGAAAGAACTAAATCAGAAAGGGTACTTTTGCGCCCAGGTGCACGAACCAACCCACTGTATCGGCTGTCGCATCTGCGCTATAACCTGTCCTGATGCCGCCATTGAAGTGAAGACACACGGCACGCAGTTCGCCCTGTTTGAATATTGACGGATTTCTGTATGGCAAAGAAACTGATGAAAGGAAATGAAGCTATCGCCGAAGCGGCTGTATGCGCCGGCGCGACCAACTATTTCGCTTACCCCATCACCCCGCAGAGCGAAGTCGCCGAATATCTGGCGCGACGTCTTCCGGAAGTAGGGGGAGTTTTTGTTCAGGCGGAAAGCGAAGTGGCCGTCGGCAATATGCTTTTTGGCGCCGCCTGCACCGGTCAGAGGGTCTTTACCACTTCCTCCAGTCCCGGTGTGAGTCTCATGCAGGAGGCTATTTCATACATGGCAGGGGCGCATCTTCCGGCCGTGATTGTCAATATCATGCGCGGCGGACCGGGCCTGGGAGGTATCCTGCCGGCGCAATCCGATTACTTTCAGGCGGTCAAAGGCGGCGGACACGGCGATTATCGCCTGATTGTCCTTGCTCCTTCCTCCGTTCAGGAAGCGGTTGACTTGATGATGCTGGCATTCCATCTGGCTGACAAATACCGCACCCCTGTTATGTTGATTGGCGACGGCATGATTGGCCAGATGATGGAGTCGGTAGAGATTCCGGACAAAGCTCAAGAGCGCCCGCTCCCTCCCAAAGATTGGGCATTAACCGGCGCTAAAGGTCGAAATCCTTATATTATAAAATCTCTCTTTCTGGACCCGGTGGCGCTTGAGAAAAACAGTATTCTTTTGGCTGAGAAATACAAAGTAATCAAGGCAAATGAAGTGCGCTGGGAGCTCTATAACGTCAATGATACCAACCAGCTCCTGATTTGCTCCTATGGCACCATGGCGCGCATATGCCAAACCGCTATTGATGAGCTATCTGAGGAAGGTCTCAGCGTCGGGCTCTTTCGCCCGATTTCGCTATTCCCCTTTCCGGAAAAAGTAATATTTGATGAGGCATCCAAACCGAATATTAAGGCTCTCTTGACCATAGAAATGAGCATGGGTCAGATGGTGGAAGATATTGAACGGGCCGTGGTCGGTGTGAAACCGGTCGGATTTTTTGGTCGCACCGGCGGAATTGTGCCATCCCCGGATGAAGTCAAAGATGCCGTTAAACGCCAACTCGCTTCAGATGGCAGAAAAAAGAAGGGGTAATATGGCAAATGACCTTCTGACCATTTTGTCTCGTCCGGAAGCGCTGAGCAGCACTATCACCCATTATTGTCCCGGTTGCACCCACGGAATTATTCATCGCCTGGTTGCCGAGGTAATAGACGAGCTTGGTGTGCGGGAGCGCACGGTCGGTGTGGCGCCGGTCGGTTGCTCCGTTCTGGCGTATAATTATTTCAATTTCGATTTCATGGAATCCCCCCATGGCCGCGCTCCGGCGCTGGCGACCGGCTTTAAGCGGCTTCGCCCCGACATGATTGTCTTTACTTATCAGGGCGACGGCGACTTGGCGTCAATTGGAATGGGTGAGATAATTCATGCCGCCAATCGCGGCGAAAAATTTACCGTGATTTTTGTCAACAATGCCATCTATGGCATGACCGGCGGGCAGATGGCGCCCACCACCATGCCGCACCAGAAGACCACAACTTCTCCTATGGGGCGGAATGTTGAAACGGCCGGCTACCCGATTCGGGTTGCGGAACTGATTTCCAGTCTGGCCACACCGGCATACATCGCCCGGGCGGCGGTTCATACCCCTATGCATGCTATCGGCGCCAAACAGAAAATCAAGAAAGCCTTCAGTTATCAGGTCCAGGGAACCTGTTTTTCCCTTGTCGAAATCCTTTCCACCTGTCCTACGAATTGGGGTATCGCCCCGGAAGCCTCGACCCGCTGGCTCGAAGAAAACATGATGCCGTACTATCCGCTGGGAACGCTCAAAACTCCTGAGGGGAAAGAAAAATAAGATGCGCCAGCGGGAAGTCACATTGGCTGGATTTGGCGGACAGGGGATAATGACCGCCGGTCAGTTGCTGGCTTATGCCGGTATGGCGGAAGGAAAGCAGGTGGTCTGGATTCCTTCGTACGGTCCCGAGATGCGCGGCGGCACCGCTAACTGCACCGTAGTAGTCTCCGATAACCGAATCGGTTCCCCCATCATCACCAATCCGCAGGCTGCCTGCGTTTTTAACCGTCCCTCGCTTGAAAAGTTCGGTCCGTTGGTAAAGCCTGGAGGCATATTGCTTATCAACTCCTCTCTCATTGACACTGTTTCCGGTCGAAATGATATATCCGAATATCTGATTCCGGCCAATGATATCGCCATAAAGTCCGGCAATGCCAAAGCCGCCAATATGGTAATGCTCGCCGCTTATGTTATCTTGAGCGGCATCGTGAAATTCGACACCATACTGAAAATGCTCGAAGAAAAAATGGGGGAGAAAAAGGCGCTGCTGGAGATAAATCGCCGGGCTCTTGCCGAAGGGCGCGCTCTCGCCGAAAAACTGCAGCATAAAGTGAAAGTCTAAAATTAAATATGACGCACGACCTTTCCAAAATAGAGGAAATTATCGGACGGAGTCCCAAGGAACCCGCCGCCCTGATTGCCGTTCTCCAGGATATCCAGAGGGAATTTCATTATCTTCCCTGCGAAGCGCTCACGGCGACAGCGACTGCGCTCGGCGTCCCATTAAGCAAAGTCTTCTCCGTTTCGACATTCTATAACGCTTTCAGCCTGACTCCCCGCGGCGAGAAGATTGTCCGGATCTGCCAGGGAACCGCCTGCCATATTAAAGGCGCCAAACTGGTGCAGGAACAGATTGAAGCCAACCTCGGAATCAAAGCCGGCGAAACCACCGCTGACATGAAATTTACCATTGAGGTGGTCAACTGTGTCGGCGCCTGCGCCATGGCGCCGGTGATTATTGTCAATAACATGTATCACGGCAAGGTCCGCTGCGACCAAACCAAGAAAGTCCTGGGGACAAAGTAGTATGCGGATCGCCTCGGCCGAAAGTCTCACCCGACTTCAAAAAGAATATCAGAAGGATGCCGCCAGGTTTCCGCGAAAGATTCTGGTCTGCCTTGGGCCCGGCTGTCTGGCGGCAGGCTCAGACCGCATCTACGACGCTGTCCTCGACCATATCGCCAGGAAGAATATCAAAGACGTTACGGTCGAAGCCATCAAGAAGACCGGTTGCCATGGCCTCTGCACTCAGGGTCCGCTGGTTACCATTGAGCC
>JBFMEF010000088.1 GCA_040753495.1 Candidatus Zixiibacteriota bacterium | reverse complement strand
GTGGCAGCAGTTTAAAGACTTGTCGATGGCCGAGTTCAATAAAGTTTATGAAATGATGGGGGTGCATTTTGATTATCAGACGGGAGAATCGTTTTACAACGATAAAATGGAAGCGGTTATTGAGCGCCTGAAAAAAGCGGGTCTGGCGGCGGTTTCAGAGGGGGCGCTGGTGGTTGACCTTTCCCGTTTCAACCTGCCGGCCTGTTTGCTTCGGAAAGCCGATGGCGCGACTCTGTATGCCACTCGGGATATTACCGGTATCTTATATCGCTGGGAAACTTTTCATTTCGAGAAGGCGCTTTATGTGGTCGGCTCGGCTCAGCATGACCATTTCAAACAGGTTTTCAAAGTGGTGGAGTTGCTTGAGGAAGCGGAAAATATCCCTGAAAGCAATCGAATTGCGCCGCGTCTGTTTCACGTGGAATTCGGGTGGATTAAATTTCAGGATGAGGTGATGTCGACCAGGATGGGGAATATTATTTTCCTGGAGGAGGTCTTTGCCAAGGCGATAGCGCTTGCCAGGGAAAAAATTCTGGAGAAGAATCCCGACCTGAACGACATTGACCGGGTCGCCCGGCAGATTGGCATAGGGGCGGTGATATTTGCTGACCTGTCGACCCGCAAAGAAAAGGATGTAAATTTCGATTGGAACAAGGTGCTTAATTTCGAGGGGGAAACCGGACCATATCTGCAATATACTCACGCCCGGCTATCGTCGCTTCTGCGGCATTATGGAAAAGCGGTCAAACCGGATATTGATTACCATCTCCTGCATCATCCCGAAGAGGAACGGGTTATTGAGTTTTTATATCGCTTTCCGATGATTGTAGATGAAGCGGCGGCGCTTTATGACCCCAATGTAATCGTGTCGCATCTGCTGGGGCTGGCATCGGCTTTCAATAAAGTTTACCAGCGCAAGGATGCTGCGGGGAGAATTGATAAGATTCTATCGGACGATGATTCCCTGACGGCGGCAAGAATGGCGCTGGTGTCCTCGGTTCGAACGGTTATTAACGAAGGACTAAATCTCCTGGGCATCGAAGCGCCTGAGGAAATGTAGGCAATCGAAAGATGTCTTTTTCTATTTATCCGCTAAAAGAGATTCCCGAGAAGTTATCTTTCGGGGGAGATTATTTCGCTACCGTGGCGGCGTACTTTATCTCGGCGATATCGGAGCAGGGGGGAACTATCCAAAATCGGCACAAAGGAACTGACGCCGATAGGGTGATTAAGTTTCTGGGCGATATCGGTCATCATACTGAGGTTAATGATGATTATGTTAAGATAGACAGTCCTAAATTCGACCGCGGCAGAGTTCCTCCGGAGTGCAAATGCGATACCTCTTTTTACCCGCTCTCACTGGCGATGGGCTATTTAGCCGGTCTGGAGGTGAAAACTACTCTCGTTTACTCTGACGACATCGACCCGATATATCTGGCATATTTTATTGGGCAGTTGGCAAAAGCCGGGTTGCCACTGGAACAGAACCCGGGAAAAAAGAGCATCAGCTTTCGTCCGGGAAAGAAATTGCCGGTTGAGATGTTGATTAAATCCTCATATTCATATCTCAAAGATACTCTCTTTATGTTCGGCGTTGCTTCCGGCTGTTCGGTGGCAATCAGGGAGCTGATTGACAGCGACAACAGGTTCCTTAAAATTCTGGCAGACGCCGGCGCGAAAATTACCGTCAAAGAAGCGGAACATCGGACGGTTCCGGACGACAAAGACCCTCGCCGAAAAATAAGGAAATTGTCAGCCGACTATAAGCGGGAGATTATGCTTCATCCTTCGACGAGCATATTGTCCCCGGAATTCCGAATAACATCTTCCCGTGAAATTCTGCCGGCTGTGTTGGCCTTCGCCATTCTGCGAAGAAAACGGGCGGTTTTGGAGCGTGTCCCGATAAGCGCGGCATCGCAGCGATTCCTGACTTACCTGAAAGGTTTGGGCGCCATATCGGTACTGGCGAATAAGAGCCGGAGCGCAGATATGATGATAGCCGACCTGGTGTTGGAACCGGGACATCTTAAAGGGCGCAAATTGGCCGGCGAAATGTCTGCCATGTTGATACAGGAATTGCCCCTTCTGGCAGTGATTGCGGCATCGATTCCGGAATCGTCGATTATCAGAAATATTGGGGAAGCCAACTTTGTGCGAAGTGGATATTTTAAAGAGCTGACGGAGAATCTGAATAGAGCCGGTGTTAAGTGCGGGACTCTTGAAGACGGTCTGGTCATTGAGGGAATTAAAGAGTTTCCCGGCGCCGACTATGGGCCCTTTAAATATCCGGATATCGCCGCCTCATTTTTTATACTCTCGTTAGCGGCGCAGGAAAGGTCTACTATTACAAATTTTGAGATTGTGGCCGGCAGTTACCCTGAGTTGGTCGCCACCTTTCACGCATCGATTAAGCCGGACCTCCCTTCGGCTACCCCTCTTCACAATTAATTTCCGTGCCAATAATCCCATGACCTCCGGAGCAAAATGACCCGAGTAGAGCATATAACCGAAGGTCCCATTTACTCCACCATCGCCCGTCTTGCCTGGCCTATTCTGGCGTCAATGTTCCTTGAGTTTGCGATGTCGATTATCAATTACTTCTGGGTTGGCTTTCTGGGGACTCCTGAACAGGATGCCGTTACCACCTCGATGATTGTAACCTGGACCGTCTTTGCGACAATTTCGATTATTGTCATCGGCATTACGGCTATGGTTTCCCGCTACATGGGGGCAGGAGACCGGGCGCAGGCATCTTTCGTTGCCCGTCAGGGCATTCTGATGGCAATCGGCGCTGGAGTAATTTTTACCACGGCCGGTTTGTGGCTGGCGCCCTCTATCATGACATTCATGAAGGCTGGAAAAGAGGTGGCGGAACTGGGGAGCACCTATTTGCGGGTATATTTTCTGGGGATTGGTCTTTTTTATATTAATGACGCCCTGGGAGCGATTTTCCGGGCGACCGGAGACACCAAATCCCCCATGGTCGCATTTGTATCCGCCACGTTCCTGAATCTGGTTCTTGACCCGTTTCTGATTTTCGGGATTGGGCCCTTTCCCAGGATGGGTGTAGCCGGAGCGGCGGCGGCAACGGTCATATCGGTGGTTACAGGATTTCTGATTTTTCTATGGCTTATCTGGAAAGGCAGGCTGGGTCTTTCACTGACCGAATGGTATCGTCAGCGGCCTGATATCGGCACGATGTTCCGCATATTCAAGATTGGCATTCCGATATCGCTTCAAAATATCACCTTTGTCTTTGTCTACTGGTTTATAATTCAGATAGTTCACAAATTCGGCGATGCTGCCGGGGCTGCGATGGGAATCGGTAACCGCCTGGAGGCGCTTTCATACCTGATTGCATTTGGATTTTCGGTGGCAACCTCAACTATGGTCGGGCAGAATCTTGGGGCGGGGCGGCCCGAAAGGGCGGAGAAATGCGCCTGGGGGTCGGTGCGACTGATTGTGCTAGAGACATTTGTTGTCTCGGTATTCTTCATCAGCATTCCGGGAAAAATCGCCGGGCTTTTTACCTCTGACCCGGCAGTGCAGGCGATAGCTTCCGATTATCTCTTCATTTTGGGACTGTCGCAGGTTTTCATGGGAATTGAGATTGTTCTGGAGGGCGCTTTTTCCGGCGCCGGCAATACGATACCGCCCATGTCAGTTTCAATCCCCTGGTCAATTGCCCGGTTGCCGCTGGCATACCTGCTTTGTTTTACTTTCAATATCGGTATCAACGGCGTCTGGTGGACCCTCACCATAACATCCTTTTTCAAGGCGGTCATACTGTTCTTCTGGTTCCGCAAGGGAAATTGGAAGAAGAAACGTATCTGAGGGTGATTAAGTCTTGACTTTGCCAGAACCTGAACTTAAATAGATGTATATGTTGATAGGGCTGATACCATTAATTCAGGATGAACTTCACGAACCGGAGTACGGGCATCCGGAGAATTCGGCCCGAATGAAGATACCACTGGATTTCCTCTTGGCATCGGATTTGAAGGCAAAATTGAAAATTCTTAAGCCGGAGGAAGTTGAAATCTCTGACATTCTCCACAGAATTCATAATCCCAATTATCTCCGCCAGGTGGAAACCGTGGCGGATTCGGGCGGCGGATTTCTTGACGGTGATACTTATGTCACGCCCGGGTCCTATCGGGCTGCCTTGGGGACGGCGGCGGCAGCGGTCTGGGCGGTCAGAGAGATATTGACGGGTAAAGAGAAGCGGATTTTCCTTGCCGGTCGTCCCCCGGGACATCACGCCGAGCAAAATTTTGGCATGGGATTCTGTATTATCAATAACACCGCTGTGGCCGCGGAAACGGCGATAGTTGAGTTCGGTCTGAAGAGGGTCGCTATCATTGACTGGGATGTGCATCATGGCAACGGCACGCAGCATACTTTTTACGGTCGGGATGATGTCCTCTTTGTGTCGCTGCACCGGTTCCCATTCTATCCCGGCTCCGGCGCCTCGGCCGAAAAAGGGGAAGGAAAAGGACTGAATTATACTTTGAATATACCGCTCCCGGCCGGTTCTGATGATGAAATATATCTGGGGGAATTCACGAAAAGAATCACCCCCAGACTGATTGAATACCGTCCGGAATTGATTATAATAACCTCCGGATTTGACGCGCATACAGAGGACCCGCTGGGAGGCATGCGCGTAACAGCGGAAGGGTTTGGTCTGATGACAAATCGTCTGGTTTCGTTGGCGAATGAATATTGCGGGGGGAAGATTTTCTCCCTGTTCGAAGGCGGCTACAGCCCGCAGGGGAATACTGTTTCACTGTACCAGCATATTAAGGAGCTTCAGAAAGATTAAATGGAACGATATATCAGATTTGAGACTACCGAGGGAATTAAATGGGGGATATTCGAAGAGGGACGAATCGCCGGTCTGAATGGAAACCCGGCTATGGGAACGGACCGCTCCGGAGCCTATTTTCAGCCGTCAGAAGTTAAACTCCTGTCGCCGGTGGAGCCGACTAAGATTGTCTGTGTCGGACTAAACTATCGCGAGCATGTTAAGGAATCACAGTCAGCAACAAAGGAACCCGATGAGCCGGTGCTTTTTATCAAACCGTCCTCCTCGCTGCTTGGCCCCGGAGGGCGAATTATCTATCCGGATATGGCAGAGCGGGTCGATTATGAGGCAGAGTTAGGGGTGGTCATCGGAAAAGAATGTCGCCAGATAGCGGCGGTAGAGGCAGAAGATTATATATTCGGCTTTACCTGTGTCAATGATGTCACCGCCAGAGATTTGCAGAAGAAAGATGTGCAGTGGACACGCGCCAAGGGGTTCGATACGTTCTGCCCGGTTGGTCCCTGGGTGGTTGACGGACTTAAATATGAGGACCTGCTGGTGGAATCTTACCTCAACGGCGAGTTGCGGCAATCCTCGCGTACGTCTATGATGATTTTCCCCGTGCCGGTTCTGGTGAGTTTCATCTCGAAAGTAATGACGCTTTATCCGGGCGACCTGATTTCGACCGGCACGCCGGCCGGGATTGGACCGATGAAAGTCGGCGACCGCATTGAAATCAGAATCGAGGGAATCGGCTCATTGGTAAACGACGTTGCGTAAAATTAATCTCATTGCACTTTTCTGCTGGGGGATGACAGCTCCCGCTCTCTTTTCATTTGACACTCTCCGAATCGAGGCGGCTCTTGATACGGTCTTCCATCAAATGACCGGATTTGTCGCTTACAGAATTCCCGCTGAGCCTTCATCGGGAACAATTGAGTTTCAGCTCTTCCCCAATGTCTATTCATCCGATTCTACTCCCTATATGAGGCGAAGTCCCTTCGGTGCCCAGGATTACCCGGGCGCCAGACGATTTGGCCAAATCATAGTCGATTCTGCGCTGTTGGGGGGGATGAATCTGACGGCAGATCTGAAGGTGGAATATACAAAAGGGGAGGTGGCATTGCCAAAGGGGCATAAGTCAGCAGGCGGAGTTTTCAAGATATTTTTCCAGACCATGATACCGTCACAGGGGGACAGACTGACGCATCGCGGCAGAGAATATCTTCTTGACGGCTGGTATCCGTCACCGGCGCGACTGCTGCCGGACAAGATTTGGTACAATCCCTATTATGGCGGTTTTAGCGAACTGGTCGGCGATTATTTCTATTTCGATGTTAATCTCTCGCTGCCGGCCGGATATGTAGTGGCATCAGCGGCGCCCCCAACGCGGGACTCAACGGATGATTCGGGACGAGTGGTTAACTTCTTTTTCGGACCGGCGCATGACTTTGCCCTGGCAGTCTCGCCCTATTTTAGAACCGATTCGCTCGAAATCGGAGGGACCCGTCTGCGGCTTTTCTATCACAGCAATGAAGCGGCAGCGCTGGAAGAGATAAAAGATGTTTCTGAGAAAACTTTGAGATATATGAATGATAGAGTGGGTCCTTACCAGTATGACTATCTCAATGTGGTATTAACCGATATTTCGATGGCAGGCGGAATCGAACTGCCGGGACTTGTCGTTCTTCATTCCGGGGCGGCGAACCTCGTTTTCGGACGGATGTTTCGCGCCGTAGTCGTCCATGAAATAGTCCATCAATGGTTTTACGGCATGATTGGGAGCAATCAGGTGGAGAACCCCTGGATGGATGAAGCGGTAAGTGAATTTTTTACGTCGGAAGTGCTTGAAGAGTACTGGGGCAGAGAGGCGAATCTCCTGGACTTTGCCGGGTTCAAATTGTCAGACCGCAATCTAAGGAGATTTACGGCGCAATTCGGAGGGGATGGAATCATAATCGCACAACCCTCATATCAATTTCTGAACGACCTGGATTATTTTTCAAGCAATTATGCCCGGGGTGGTCTGGCAATCGAAACTATGGACAAGCTATTGGGAGATAGTCTGTCGGACAGGTTCTGGAAGGAATATTTTCGCCGATTTCTTTTCAAGCATCCTTCCGAGTCCGACTTTCTGAATCTTCTTGGGGAGTTTGGGGGCGCGCGATTGAAGGATTTCCTGGATAAAATCCTCTACGACGACTATAATCATAATATCTCTGTATCGAATCTCCGGAATGAACGTCTCGACACCTCTGCGGTTCGGATTGAACTCAGTTTCCGCAAAACGGGGGGGCTTGATTTTCCGATAGGCTATTGGGTCTATCTCTCGAACGGCGATACTCTGAAAGGGGTATGGGATACGCAAAGCGGCGCCGAAGAAGTCGTAGTACTGGCAGAAAGTTATGCTGTCGGAGCGGTTCTGGACCCGGAAGACAAGTTTGCCGTTGACCGGGACCGGTTAGATAACTCATTGCTTCTGACCGGCAGCAGCCGACCGGCAATGCGTTTATCATCCGGATTACTCTTTCTTCTGGAATCGTTACTTTCTGCAGTAGCGGGGCTTTAGATGAATGATATTCTGAAATCTTTCGGAAAACTGATTTTGACAAGAAGGCTCTGGCTGATTTTGTATTTGGTGAAGGCGCTGACTGCGGCGGTATTTATTCTCCCTTTCTATCTTGTTGCCGATAGCTATCTGTCATCATCGCTCTACTCCCGGAGATTGCTCAATGATTGGGATTTGTCGGTTCTGATTGAGATGTTTGGCAATCATATTGAGCTGGTTCCGGTGTTCCTCCTTTTTGGACTGACGGCGGCAATAGTTTTCTTGATGATAACGCAGTTTCTCAATGGCGGTATTTATTACCTGGCGGTTTCGGGAAAATTAAGTCCGGTGAATTGGTCCGAATTCTGGAAGGAATGCGGGTGCAACTTCAAAGCGCATCTAAAAATCACGGCAATGATGATAGCTGTTTATCTGGTTTTGCTGGTTGCCGGTCTGATCTTTGTCAATCTGATTGGGATGGCGGGAGGAAAGCTGGTAGGCAGGAGCGCTATGTATATGGCGGGCGCCAAGGCGCTGATACTTCTGGCAATCATGACAGCCGCCACGACTTTTTCCGATGCCGTCAGAGCGGCGATTACGACCAAACCGGAGGGCTCATTTCGGGAGTGGCTGCGGAACGGGTCCGATTTCTTTCGTCCCCGTGTCCTGCAACTTGCCGGAGTCTACTTCCTAACATACCTCCCCTTTCTGGTCATCTGGATGCTGGTTGAAAACCTCGCGCTCCTGTCGGTCGGCGCTCTGGGGAGCGTGCTGGGAATATTTTTGGAATTTATCCTCTTCCAGATATGTTCTTTTGCCCGGAGCGGGCAGAAGCTCTGGTATCTATTCATTCTGGGGGGGCGATTTCGCTCCGCCTTACCGGGAAGGTTCCTTCCGCAACAGGCCGAACTGGGGATTTAGGGCGATTTCATTAGTCGCGCGCGGCGGGGATTCAACTGTTGCATTATCTTTTCATTGTTACGATATTTGTCCGCTGGAGACCATCAGGGTCAAGAATTGTATAACTGTAAGCATACCATGACCGAAAGATTATATCTGAATAATAGCAATCTTTTCGACTTTGACGCCACCGTGGTTGCCGTCAGGGAAACGGCTGAGGGTTTGGCGGTATCGTTGGACAGGACTGCTTTTTATCCTGAAACCGGCGGGCAATTGTATGATTTGGGGGAGCTTGAAGAGGCGACGGTTTTCAAAGTGGTTGAAGAGGATTCCGGCGAAATCTGGCATTACCTTAAAGAATGGCAACGGCCGGCCGGCGCCAGAGTTCGAGGAAGAATCGACCCGCTGCGACGATTGGATAATATGCGAAAGCATACCGGTCAGCATATTCTGTCTCGGGCATTCATTGAGGTTGCTGAGGCGGAAACAGTCAGCTCTCGTCTGGGAGAGGTCGAATCGACCATTGAGCTTTCCTGCCCCGACTTAAGCGAAGAAACCCTAATTCAGGTGGAAGAACTGGCAAACCAGAAAGTAATGAGCAATCTTTCGGTTTATGTCAAGTATTACGCAAGAGAGGAATTGAGCCGGGTGCCGGTTCGCAAGATACCGGAGCGGGAGGGACGATTTCGTATCATTCAAATTGGGGAATTCGACTATTCTGCCTGCGGAGGAACTCATTGCAGCAGCACCGGAGAGGTCGGACTTATCAAGATAATCGGAACCGAAAAGCTACGGGGGCATCTGCGCATTATATTTCTTACAGGACGTCAGTCGCTATATGATTATCGGATCAAGAATCAGGTGCTGTCGCGATTGTCAAATAAATTGACCTGCCATTTCAATGACCTGGAGCGGTCGTTTGAGAAACTGACCGAACAATGCCAGGCATATCGCCGCGAGACAGCGGCGCTGTCCGAGCGACTGTTGACTTTCCAGCTCAAGAGTCTTGCTGACGCAGCTGATGGCTCTGCCGAAAGAAAGTTGATTTGCGCCGATTGTGACGGCTATGATATGAAAGTCATAAAAGAAATCGCCAGCCGGTTTGTGCAACAGTTCAAGGGGGTTGTACTGCTTTTCAATGATGACAAATTAGTTATCAATGTTTCGCCGGGGCAGATGCCATCGGCGTCGGAGATAGCCAAGATGATAGTTTCCAGCAGTCATGCCAAAGGCGGGGGAAACGCCGTTTCGGCGCAAGTTGGGGGGCTCCCCAAAGAAAAGAGGGAGGAAGTGCGACAATTAGTGGCGGCGTTCATTGAGAAGAACTCGGGGGGAAACTGAATTGCCCCGATTCCTGACGCTGATTTTCTTTCTCTTGCCGTTTGCGGCTCAAAGTCAAACGGAACAGCCCTTGATTCTGGAGCATTCCGATATATTTGAAATTATTCGCGGCGCCGAAAGAGACACTATCTATATTTCCGGTAATGTTCGCTTTCGTCATCAGGGAGGAAAACTGGAAGCCGATTCGGCAATCTGGGTTAAGGGGGAGATAATAATTCTGAACGGCAATGTGACTATCCAGGACACAGTTTATCAATTGCAGGCTGACCGGGTGCGGTTCTATGTCCGCGAAAATCTGGTCTACGCCTCCGGCAAGAAAGTAATAATAACCTCATTTGCGGATTCAATTCAGGCTATCGGGACTAATGCCTATTACAGCCGCGATTCCGCGCTGTTTCGCATGCTGCAGAGACCGACTGTGTTTCTCAATTATCCTGATTCGGCTCGGCTGGTTCAGGTCGATGCCGACCGGGTGGCATTTGACGCGAACTCCCGGATTGCTTATGCCGACGGTGACGTTGTCATTACACAGGAAGATACCGAATCGCGGTCGGGGCGTGCCATAATGTACGGCGAGGAGAATCTGCTTCTGCTCCTGGATAAGCCCACGGCAACCCGGCGGGATTCACGCCTGAATGGGGATACCCTGGTTATCTTCTCCAGCAGAGAAGCGCTCAACCGGATTCATGTCGAGGGGAATGCCACCGGCAATTTCAATGAGCCCTCTGGTTCCGATTCAACGCTGATAGACAACTCGGAGTTGAAAGCGAAAGAGATTGATTTTTATTTCAGGCAGGGGGAGATTGACAGCATCATCGCCGCCGGGCAGGCTTATTCATTCTATGCGCCGGCCAGTATCGACAGCGCTGAAGTAGTCAAGAATGCTGTCTCTGGTGATACCATTAAGTTGTTCATTGACCAACGGCGGCTTACGACGGTGCAGGTGGTCGGCGGCGCCGAAGGAGACTACTACAGCGGTCGTTTCAAATCGTCCGATTCCGGAAGGGTCTTCGTTGAGGATACCATTCACTATCTTTCCAGTATCATTGATTACTCTATAACCGACTCTACTATAAAATTAACCGAGGCGGCGCAGGTCGGCAGTAAGAATATGTCATTGACGGCACAAAGGATTTGGTACAATGTCTCCCGTGACGTTGTCACGGCTTTTGATGATTCGACGGCAAACGATTCCGGCATGACCTATATCCCGGTTGTGCTCAATGACGGCAAAGAGGAATTGCTCGGGTCGTATCTGGAATATTCGCTTAAGTCGGACCGGGGAATGATCTGGCAATCCCGCTCGGAATATCAGGAGGCGTACTACCGGGGCAGGGAGCTGTTTCGAGAAAAAAAGGATGTCTATTATGTCGAAAACGGGACCTATACCAGTTGCGACCAGGAAGTGCCGCACTTTCATTTTCAGTCGCACAGAATGAAGATGATTCAGGATGACCGGATAATTGCGCGTCCGGTGGTATTTTATATCGAGCAGATGCCGCTGTTGATAGTGCCGTATTATGTTTTTTCCATCAAACCGGGAAGGCATTCGGGATTCCTTCCATTTAGAATCGGTAATTTTGAGCGGGGGGCCGGTTCGATAACCAATGTCGGCTATTACTGGGCTGCGTCGGAATACTGGGATGCCCAGGCATCGCTGGATTACTACGAGGATTTTGGATTCAAATATCAGGCGGCGCTTCGTTATAACGTCCGGTACAAATTCGATGGCCAACTGTCCGGTTCCTATGCGACCGATTCCTACTGGTCGCAGTTGCGGGAAATCAGAAACAAACGTTGGTCGGTATCCTACAATCACTCGCAGACATTCTCGCCGACGTTTAATTTAAGGGCGAACGGCACCTTTCTTTCAGATAAGCGGTATTATACGGACTTTTCGACCGACCTGAGCGAACGGCTGAACCGTGATTTGCGCAGCCAGATTTCCTTATCCAAGCAGTGGTCGGGGGCGTCATTAAGCGCGCAGTTCCTTCATTCCGTGGCGCTGGACCGGGAAGTTCGCACTGATGAACTTCCCAATGCGACCCTCTCGATTCCATCGCGGTCGCTTTTCGGCGGCAAAGCGCGTGCGAGCGCGGCGGATGAAGGGCGCAAATGGTACCAGAATATCTATTTCGGATACGGCTTGAATTTCCGCAATTACAGCACCCGCGCCACCGACACGACCGGATTCCGGAGCCGGCGGGAGTTCATGACTGTAAATCACTCTCCGAGTCTCTCAATTGCTCCGGTCGCAATCCTGAAATATTTCAAGTTCGGGCCATCCTTTCGTTATCAGGAGACCTGGTATAAGATATTTGAGACCGACCAGAGCCAGGAAGCGGGAATCGCTACCGACCAGTTTTACCGGCGGTACTCTTATGGGGCGTCGCTGACTGGTTCGACCGATATATACGGAACAGTTTACCCCCGGTTATTCGGATTGGAAGGGCTGC
>JBFMEF010000087.1 GCA_040753495.1 Candidatus Zixiibacteriota bacterium | reverse complement strand
GTGATGCTGGACGCGATTGTGAGACTTCTGCCGGGAGTGCTTGGCAACTTTGAATCGGCGCTGGAAGATTCGCATCTGGAGGGACTCCTGGGAGCGCCGGTATATACCAGACCGGAGGAATATCGCGGATTGAAAGTACCGTCGGAGCTGCTTTCCGGCGACCACAAACTGATTGAGAAATATCGTCGCCAGGAAGCGATTAGGAAGACCGTTCAGAATCGTCCCGAACTCCTAAAGAAAGCCGACCTGGGCCAGGATGACCTGAATTTTGCCGATAGATTGCGACACGAAAATAATAAATGAAAGGATATAAAGATGAAACAGATTGCTCAACTGGAAAAGATGTACCTGAAGGATAAAGTTCCTTCTTTCAAGTCCGGGGATACGGTGAAGGTGCATGTGAAAATCAAAGAAGGGGATAAAGAGAGGGTTCAGGTTTTTCAGGGAACCGTCATAGCCCGTCGCGGTGGCGGAGTCGGTGAGACCTTTACGGTGCGGAAAATGTCCTCCGGTATCGGGGTGGAGCGTATATTCCCCCTTCATTCGCCCAATGTTTCCAAGATTGAAAGAGTGCGTCAGGGGAAAGTTCATAAGGCAAAACTCTATTATCTGCGCGACCTGACCGGCAAATCGGCTCGCATCAGCGAAAAACTGATGGCGGAGAAAGAAGAAGAGTCACCGGCGGAGAAGGAATAATACACTTTCGCAAGCCGTTCAGAATCCAGTTTAAAGCAGGGTCAGAGATGCCCCTGCTTTTTTATTGCCGGGAAATCTAAATCGAGCCTTGATAGGCCGCGTTTCAAAAATGCCTCTTGGAATTTCGGAAATCGTATATATTATAAATAGCCTGGTTTATCCTCAGAGAACTTCTCTCCTAATGGCGGTGATTATGATAAGAATTATGAAAAAGCCGATCGATGCGCGATTAATCTGCATCATACTGAGCGGTATTGTAGCCGCGATTGTTTCCTCTTGCGGGTCGGAAAAAGTGCCAATCAAACAGGACATGACGCCGATTGTCGATACTACTGTCTATTATGTTCCGCAGATGTTCCCGACCATTCAGGAGGCGGTCAACGCCGCCGGAATGGGGGAAACGGTGATGGTGGCGCCGGGGGTCTATGAAGGCGAGGGGAACCGGGGTATTACTTTTTCGAGGAAGAGGATTATAGTCATTGCGGCGGCGGGACCGCTTGAGACAGTCATTGATTGCGAGGGGAATGCCGTCACGCCGCATCAGGCTTTCAATATCAGTGGGGCGGAGGAATCAGGGGTTATAGATGGTTTTACCATCCGGGGCGGATATTATAACAACGGCGGCGCCATAAATATTCAATCGTCGGGACCGGTAATTCGCAACTGCATATTTCACGATAACAGGGCGCCGATAAGCGGCGGCGCGATTCGGGTAAAAGGACGGGGCGAAGCGCATATTATAAATTGCACTTTCGCGAATAATTCGTCGATGGCCGGAGGCGCCATATTCACCATTGCCGGGGCAAAACCGCGTATCGAAAACTGTTTGATTGCATATTCCGATTCGGGCGGCGCGATTCATGTCAATGACGGCACCAGTGTACCGGTGATAAGTTGCACCGATATTCTCGGCAATGCCGGCGGCGACTGGAGCGGCGATATCGCCGGCATGGTGAATACCGACGGCAATTTCAGCGCCGAGCCGCTATTCTGTGACCGAAGCGATAGGGATTTTCGGTTGGAGGGGAATTCTCCCTGCCTGCCGGCAAACAATAATTGCGGGGTGCAAATCGGGGCGACGATATCGTCATGCCGCGATGATTAGCTGCTAACCAGCGGCAACATCGCAGTTATTCCTGAGTAAATTTCCCAGCTCTTGCGCAGACATCTGGAAGGCAATGATTGTGAAGCGATAACTCTTTGATATATGGGAACTAACACAGAATTCGGTAAAATAGAAACGGCCTTTGGCAGAATCAATCAGTGTAACAGAGAATCCGGCACGAATCTCGCTTTCTGTCAATTGAGAAAGAAGGAGGTTTGTATGAGCGTAATCATACTGATTTTAGTGTTAAGGACCGGGTTAAAGATGTTCAAGAGACTAATTCCCGGTGTACTGGTCTTGGCGGTCATGCTGAATTTTGGCGGCTGCACTTTGGTCGGATTTACAGTCGGCTATGCTATTGATGAGAGCACCGATGAATATGCGATGGTTAAGCCGGGGGAGCTGGGAAATCTTCAGGAAGGACGGGATATCAAGGCAAGAATGACTAACGGGTTAACAGCTACCGGTAAGTATGTCAGTCTTGTCAGAGATGATTCTCTGGATTACCGTCTTCGGTACGAGCGATTGGTTAAGAAAATGGGGTTGAGCGCTTTTCCGAACCTGGGCGACACTGTCAGTTTTCAGTATGCGGTGGAGTCTGATTTAAGGGTGCGGACGGGGGAGAATTCCTCAGAGAGCGATTCTGTCGGTTATCGATATGCCGCGGCGTCAGTCATCGAAGGGGTCCTGGCCGGTTTTGACCAGGGGTATGGGGACGAACCGGGGGCTGCTCGCATATTTCTTGACAGAAGGGTGTCAGGAGAAGAATTCCATGAAAAACTTAAATTTCTGGCGTTTTTGACCACCGCCGGCGGAGATACACTTCGGGGTGAGAGCCTGATCGGGCTGGTGGCGGAGCATAAAGTGCCGATGCGGATGGAACTTCTCATGAAAGTGGGGCTTCTTCACGACCGGTTCCCGCAGGAAGAGATTCTGGAAGTACAGGCTAAGAAAAAGAGGAATGCGAAGTTGATAGGAACCATCATAGGGGCGGCCATTGATGCGGCATGGATAATCGCGATGGCAACGTACGACTGGGACTCATTCAGCTGGGGCGGTGGCGGGTCTTATTGAGGGGGGGATGCTCAAATGACACGTCTTGACAGTATCGCTTTTTGATTTGCCTCAGGATTACAGGCTTGACATCGGGCGAAAGCGGGGGTAATTTGGCAGTGAGGGCCAAAAGAATAATGAAGATATCTCTAATTGATAATGAAAAAACGAAGACTGCTGAGAATCTTTCGTCTCTGATTAGTGACTCAGATGACACACGGATTGCAGTAGCTTTTGTCTCAAGAGATGGTCTCAGACAGATCGTCAATTCCTTAGAGACTTCTTTAGATAGAGGGGCGCACGTGGAATTTCTTGTAGGTATGAACATGCGGGCAACTGATCCTAAAGCAATAAGACAGATTTATAATATGACAGTAAGGAATCCATGTGTTTCACTATTTTGCCATATATCAGATTCGCGGGCATCAATCTATCATCCAAAGCTATATCTTATGAGAAGGAGGAATCAGGTATCCGCAATCATTGGGTCTTCGAATTTGACAAGGAGAGGGTTAGTAGAAAATATTGAAATAAATCTGCTCTTGCAGGATGAAATTTCGAATACTGTTATAAGTGAAACTTATGAATTGTACAATAAACTGAAATTTCACAAGAATAGAGTCATACCTGACAGTGAATTCATAGACATGTATGAAGGGCTCTGTAAAGAAACTGAGAAGCAGGACCATTTGATCTCGAGAGGGTCGGTCTATAGAAGATTAAACATTGAATATACTGAAAAAGTGAAACGTTTGAAAAAGCCCAAGCCCAGCCGCTCTGATTTGGTTGGATGGCTGGAATTGGTGTACGATTCCTTGCCGGAAGGGCTTTTTACGAATTCACAAATCTATCGTAAAGAAAGTGAATTCAAAAGGCTTTATCCTGATAATATGAACATCAGGGCGAAAATCCGACAACAACTCCAGCTTCTGGAAAATCTGGGTTTCTTGCGTCATGAAGGTACAGGTAAATGGTCAAAGATAGAGTGATGGGTTACAAAAATGAAAAATGGCGTGACGCTCCGAGTCATTGTGTTGAGTGCGACATGCTTCGACCACATAACTCTGGGTGTGTTTGCGAAAACTGTCATAATATTTCAATACTAAACAGTTTTGGTGACTGGATAGAAAACCCCCAATTGAGTCAAATATATTATGCACTCAATAAGATTGACGAATTGACGGTTTAATTCCCCCTCCCTTTTCCCGTTGACAGCCCTATAACCGCCTGCGTACATTCCCCTTTCATTATGAATATGCCGAATAAATTGACCCTCTCCAGGATTATCCTGTCCCCGGTCTTCATGGTCTTTTTTTTGCTTGAAGCCCCCACCGGACGGGTCATCGGGTTCGCCATCTATATTATCGCCGTAATCACCGACCTGATGGATGGCCATTATGCCCGTAAGTACGGCATAATCACCGGCTTCGGCAAATTCATGGACCCCCTCGCCGACAAAATCCTGGTCACCACTGCCCTCATCGCCCTGGTCTCGCTGGGGTACGCCCGCGCCTGGATGGTTATGCTTATCGTGGCGCGGGAATTCTATGTCACCGGTATCCGCTCCCTGGCGGCGTACAAAGGGGCGGTGATTGTCCCCTCTTACTGGGCGAAAGTGAAAACGGTGCTTCAGATGTCAGCCATTACCTTTATCCTGCTGGTGGTGACGCTTGACGCCGTCTGGGCGCAGAGCGGAAATCCGGCCCGGGCGATACTCAATTTTGACCGGCAGACTGTTTATGATATCCTGATAGGAGCGGCGACAGCGCTTACGCTATACACCGGTTTCGATTACACCGTGAAATATTACTCGATGCTGAAGAATGTTCTAAGATGAGAACCGGCAGAATTATCGCTTTCTTCGCATCGGGTTTCTATACCGGCTACTCTCCACTTATTCCCGGGACAACCGGCTCCATTCCCCCCTGGCTGATTGGGTATTTTTTGATAGGGACCAATCAGACCGCGCTCTGGATTACCGCCGGGATTTCTGTCATCCTATCGATTTATCTCGCAACTATCGCCGAGCCGATTATGGGGCATGATTCAAAAAAAATCGTCATTGATGAATGGGCCGGGATGTTTATATCGTTTCTGTTCATACCCTTTACTTTCACCAATTACCTTATTGCTTTTCTGGCGTTTCGGGCGCTGGATGCGGTCAAATTTTTCCCCGCCAACGAAGCGGAAAAGCTCCCCAAAGGCTGGGGAGTTACCGCTGATGATATTGTCGCCGGAATTCAGGCGAATTTATTGACACGTCTTATTATATTCCTCTTTGCCATTGTCAAAAGCTGAGCCGAATTTGATTTTGAGGATTTAGATGATAATCGAACTGATTACGATCGGAGATGAGATAATCTCGGGGCATACGGTTGATACCAATTCCGCTATGATAGCGCGGAAACTTCTCGATATCGGATTCTGGGTGACCTACAAGAGCGCGGTGGGGGATGAGCCGAAACGGATGGAAGAGGTCATCTATCAGGCGCTCAAGAGAGCCGATATTGTGATAGCGACCGGCGGACTGGGTCCGACCGATGATGATATCACCAAGCGGGTGATTGTCAAAGTTTTCAAGCGGAATCTGGTCTTTCACGAGGAAGTGCTGGAGGATATCAAGAAGCGGTACCAGGCGCGCGGCATCAAGATGCCGTCAATCAATCAAAACCAGGCGCTTCTTCCCCAGGGGGCAATGTTCCTGCCGAATCGTCTCGGCTCGGCCGTCGGGATAGTCATTGCCGAGGGGAACCGGATATTTGCGGCGCTTCCCGGCGTGCCGCGGGAAGCGGAAGTGATGGTGGCGGAGCAGCTGATACCGTATCTGGAAGCAAATTTGCGCAAGGAGCATCTCCGCGTGATAAAACTTCGGACCACCGGTATCATCGAATCGGCGCTGGCGGAAAAGATAAAGACTTTGCCGCGTCTGCCGGAAAACGTGCATCTGGCGTATCTTCCCTGGTACGGCGGAGTCGATTTGCGGATTATGTCATTTGGGCAGACCAAAGAGATGGCCACCGTTCCGGCCGAAAATTTCGCCAAACAGCTTCGTCAGATAGCCGGTAAATATATCTATGGCGAAGATGAGGCTACCTTGGAAGGGGTGATAGGAAATCTCTTGAGAGAACGTCATCAGAAATTGGCGACCGCCGAATCCTGCACCGCGGGGCTTCTTGCCGCAAAGATAACCGATATCCCCGGCTCTTCCGATTACTTCGAGCGGGGAGTGGTGGCATATTCGAATCAATCCAAAATGGAACTTTTGGGAGTGCCGTCGGCTCTGCTGGAGCAGCTCGGGGCGGTATCGCAGGAGGTTGCCGAAGCGATGGCGTCAGGCGTCCGGGAAAAAGCGCTCGTCGATTACGGAGTGGCGATAACCGGTATCGCCGGACCGGGCGGAGGCACCGCCGAGAAACCGGTCGGGACTGTCTTTATCGCAACCTCGTCGGAAGCAGGAATCAGAAGCAGGAAACTTCAGTTGGGACCGGACCGGGAGATGAACCGTAAGCGCTCGGTTTTTGCGGCGCTGGAACTGCTTCGAAGGACCATTTTGGGAATCGAGTGATGCGTCTCTTTATCGCCTTGCCGCTGCCGCGGGAAATTGAAGAACTTCTGGGGAAGATTATTTTCGTGCTTAAGCAGAAAGGGGGCGGAAGAATCAAATGGGTGGCGCCGAAAAATATTCATCTCACGGTCAAATTTCTGGGGGAGACCGAAGAAGCCAAACTGGAGGGGATAAAAAAGGCGGTCGGAGAGATTGCCGGCAGATATCCGGTGGTAAAATGCTCGGTTGATAAGGTCGGGGCGTTTCCGGACCTGGTGAGGCCGCGCGTTTTCTGGGCCGGTTTAAGCGGCGATATCGAAATTCTGCAGTCAATTGTGAATGAGATTGAAGACGCGATGGCGTCGCTTGGATTCGCTCGGGAGGAGAAACGGTTCAAGCCGCATCTGACACTGGGGCGGGTGAAGGAAAATTACGGATTGGGGGATTTGGTCAGTTATGTCAAGGGGTACGCGATGGCGCCGGAGCCGTTTGCGATGGAGACGCTGGTCTTATTCAAATCGACCCTTACCCCGAAGGGTCCGATATATGAGCGGCTTTACGAAGCGGGGTTGGGGGGGTAAGGGGGTAAGATATCAGGGATATATTTCATTTTCGGGCGGAATGATCTGAGTTGAAACTATGCCCCGTCTCCGAGGGGGAGTTCGACATATAAAATCTCTTGCTCAGGAAATAACAGGAGGAAACTGCTATGGAGTTTTTTACAACTTTGTTGGTCCCGATTCTGCTTTCATCTGTGTTTGTTTTCGCGGTAAGTTCGCTTATCCACATGGCACTCAAGTACCACGCCAACGATTTCAAGAAAATGCCCAACCAGGACGGAATCCAGGCGGCGCTTCGGCCCTTCAACATTCCGCCCGGTGACTACTTCCTGCCTCGGGCAGATTCGATGAAGGATATGAAGGGGCCGGAGTTTGTCGAAAAACTCAACAACGGTCCGGTCGCGGTGATGACGGTACTCGAGAATGGGCCCTTAAACATGGGGCAGAGTCTGCTCCTTTGGTTTCTGTACAGCGTCGTGGTGAGTATATTTTCGGCCTATATTGCCTGGCATGCCGTGCAGGCGGGCGGCTCATATCTTAACGTGTTTCGCTTTGTCGGATGCTCGGCATTTATGGGTTATTCGCTGGCTCTGCTTCAGGGTTCGATATGGTATGGTCGGAGTTGGAGTACGGTGCTCAAGACAGTGTTTGACGGGCTGATTTACGCTCTCGTGACGGCCGGCACATTCGGCTGGTTGTGGCCTAAGATGTAGAGCCAGATTAAACCGGGTTCTTAATCCGATTCAGGCCGGCTTTGGGATGCATAAGGAAAGTCAGTCTGACATCACTGTCTACATTGCCATCTGAGTAAGTCGAAGTTCTTCATAAGTTTTTAACATTTGTTTGAACGAAGTAG
>JBFMEF010000086.1 GCA_040753495.1 Candidatus Zixiibacteriota bacterium | reverse complement strand
GATTCGTCTGCGCTGGATGAAAGAGAGTGAAAAGCGTCCGGAGCTGTTCAGTTATTTCGAAGCGGTCAGTCCCCAGCAGAAAGACAAAGTGCTGATAGGCACACCCGATTGGGAATTGAAATTGGGTTCGGGGATAATCAAAGGGTTCAAATGGGGAACGGTGACCGCCCGGATCGCTTTTGAGTATTCAGCAGAAGAATCAAAGACCGAATTAGGTGAATATGCCCTGGAGTATTTGAAACGTCTGTCACCAACCTGGCGGGTATACCTGGGAATCGAAGGGACCCAGGACGAAATTGGCTTGATTGGAGAAGCTCAGCTGTTCATCATGAAAAACATATATCTGAAACTGAATAACTCGGTCGGAATTACTTCAAAAGCAACCGACTGGGCGCCGGAGGTAGGGTGTATGTTTGTCGTGCCGCTTAACGTAAGCAGAGCCGAATAGCGGAACCAGATTGAGACACCATAAGCCGCGAATTATTGATTCATCTGCGGGCAGGAATCGCGCCTAAAGCGCGACTGCGCGCGCACAAAGCCCAGCAGGTCGAAATCTTCCGTGGGTTTCGACAGTTCCTGAAATTGCATGGGGTCATTTGCGAGGCATTCATTTGAATGTCAAAACCCAAGTCGCCACGGCGACCAGGGAGGGATTTTGACCTACTCGACTGTCCTTCCCGGTCCCGATCGGGAATTCAGAAATTGATTGCACCAATTGCGGTGTCTTTATTCTTTATCGCATAACACCACTGTCTGGATTCCCGCCTTCGCGGGAATGACAATTACGGGCAGCACAGTAGAGCAGGAGCCCGGCGCTCCTGCCAGAATCCAGCAGTCATGGTGGATTCAGCGTGATTATATGTATTCGTTCCGCGAAGCGGAACGAAAACGGCACGAGCGTGGGGCTTGTGCCCTACAAGACTAAAATTGCGAGCGGTCACCTTCGAGACATTCATTTGAATGTCAAAACCCAAGTCGCCACGGCGACCAGGGAGGGATTTTGACCTACTCGACGGCTACTGAGATTCCGTCAGGAGTCCGCCGCGGCGGGCTCCTGACGGCGGATAATCATCTCTGCTGTCGCGGGGATGATTATGTCGCATCCGCCCGTCACAGGCGGAGATTCGACCTGCCGAGTTTAGCATAAGTGCGTCGGGTCACATCCCCGACAGTAGTCGGGGCCAAGACCCGACGCAACGTCAAAGGCGGGTGCTATACGATTTGATTCACCTGGTGCGATACCTCGTGATTCCCCGCGCATAATAGCGGAGAGATGCAATGGAGAAATTGTCAGGCGCCCCTTCCCCAATCGGCAAAAACTGCCTTGATGCGATTATTAGAGGGGAAATCGTTTTTTCTTATGGACAGCGCAGATACCTTGTCATAGATTTCAATCGTGAAGAGAAATGGTTCATATATCATTCTCCTGGCGGTCGCGACTGCCGCAATATTTTCGGGCTGCGCGATGACGCTGGTCAAATATTACCGGACTCCGGAGGGGAAAGATGCGGTAATCAATTTCGCCGGGTATGAATTGCAGGTTGTAATTCGAGCGGTTAACATTTACTCAAGAGTAGGGACAGATTCTTTCCGGGTCTGGATTCCGACAGTATATACCGAACTTGAGGGAATCGACCCTGAATCGGCGGTTGACTCGCTGGACTTGGTCAGCATCGACTCACTCTATCTTAGATTGCCCTTAACCGGGGAGACGTTGTGGCCGGCGGTCGATTCAGCGACCACAAGCAGTTGGCTGGTTTACATCCGGGGCGGAGAACTTTATGGTCCGGTTTTCAACTATCATCGGGTCAAAGTTCCGGAGAAACATACTTCAATTGAGATCGGCTTTGTGGCGCGGCTGGTGGACCGCGAGTCCGGGAAAGAGTTGAGAAGGGAAGAGTTCCGCCGGACAGTTCATCGGGTTCATGAAAAGACCAGGTTCTATAGTCATTAGTATCATTTCCGATGAGGAAACGGGGCTCAAAATGGGTCGTGGCCGCTCGCGAAAAATATCACAAGTTCAGGAATGCTATTGGTTTCGCAGGAATTGATGCAATCGGCGAAACCAGTTGACAATCTAAGAGATATCAGATATAATTACTTCTGTTATGAAACTGATGGGAACCGGATTTCCGTCATTTTCATTATATACTTTTATGGATCAGAACCGATTAAAGGCGCTCATAAAGCCGGTCGAACAGGATATGATGCAGTTCGACAGCCGGCTGATGTCTAATCTGACCAATGAATCCCCGTTAATAACTTCTATCGCGCAACATCTGATGAAAAGCCGCGGCAAGCGGATTCGTCCCGCCATAATGTTTCTGACCGCCCGCGCCGCCGAATTTTTTACCGACCAGACTATCAATGGCTCCCTGGCGATTGAGCTGATTCATACCGCCACCCTGCTGCACGATGACGTGGTTGACAATGCCGATATGCGCCGCGGTCTGGAGACGGTTAATTTTAAATGGACCAATCTGATTTCGGTTCTGATGGGGGATTATATCTTTGCCAAGGCGTTTCGCCTGATGGTGAAAACGGAATCGCTGGAATTGATAGATGAAATCTCCCGCGCCACCGAGCGGGTTTCGGTGGGGGAATTGCGGCAGGTGGAAGAGACCGCCAATTTCGACCTTTCCGAAGAGGAATATCTGAAAATCATAGCGGATAAGACCGCTTCGCTGTTTGCTGTTTCCTGCGCCGCCGGCCCGATACTTGCCCGTCAGAATGGCCGCACCAAAGAGCGGTTCACAGTATTTGGCGAGAAGATCGGGGTCGCTTTTCAGATTGCCGATGACCTTCTGGACTATGTCGGCGACCCCAAAGTGACCGGCAAAGAGCCGGGGATTGACCTGGTCAATGGCAAAGTTACTCTGCCTCTGATTTATTCCTTGCGGCACAGCGAGCAGGGAAAGAGAAACGAGATTCTTCGGATGCTGGGCAACGGTGTCGGCAAGGGGGGATTCCAGAAAATATTGGGGTATGTTCGCGAGTCTGGCGGTATCGATTATGCGTACCGGCGGGCGCACGAAATCGCCCAGGAGGGGCTGACGTCCATAAATGGGCTGAACGACTCGATTTATTACAATTCGCTTCTGGGGATGGTTGATTTTTCCACCTCCCGCGCCGGATGACCATTTTCTCCGGCGGTTTGCATCATCCAGATTTGGGCATCACGGTATAATTGGTATGTTTGGTCTCAAGGAGATTTCATTTGATATTCTGACCGGTCATCCGCTGGTGACCGGACTTTTTTTCGCGCTCTTTATCCTGTTTGCGGTCTATCTGTACCGCCGCACCAATCCGCCGCTTCCGGGGAAACTGCGTATTCTTCTTTCAGCCCTTCGCATAGTGGCAATTCTGGCTCTCTTTTTGGCGCTCTTCGAGCCGGTTCTGTCGTACAAAAGGGAGTACGAACGGCAGCCGCGATTGACTCTTCTTCTGGACAAATCTAACAGCATGGAAATTGTGGAATCAGGAAAATCGCGTGCGGAGCGGGTCGATTCTCTTCTGGCAAGCGGCGGTCTGAAGCAGCTTCTCGGCCGATTTGATATAAGGGAGCGATACTTTTCCCATGGCCTCTTTGGCGACCGTTCGGATATCAACCGGGAAAAGACGGCGCTGGGGGATGCCCTGCAGCAGGCGGCGCAGGCGGAGCTGGGGGAACCCTCAGAATACTGGCTGCTTCTCTCTGACGGCATCTCCAATAGCGGGATTTCACCGCTTGATGCCGCGGTATCGGTCAAGACGCCCATAATTGCAGTGGGGGCCGGTCAGCAACGGGCGGAAAAAGATGTTGCCATTACCGGCGTGGATTACAATCAGGTCGTGTTTGCCGGGAAACCGACCGAGATGACGGTGCGCCTGGAGTGGTCGGGAATGAAAAATGACCGGGCATCGCTGCAGGTGAAAAGCGGTGAACGGATATTGAAAGGAGAGACAACCAATCTGGCGGAGGGGAATCTCCGGCAGGAATTGAAAATCTCCTTTGTGCCGGAAAGACCGGGGCAGCAGACCTTTGAAATCGAGATACCGTCACTTCCCGATGAGGAATTCCTCGGCAACAATTCTCGGACGATATCGATGACGGTTCTGAAAAGCCGCTTGAAGGTGCTTCTGGCGGCGGACTATCTCGATTGGGAGTATTCGTTCCTGAACCGGTATCTTAAGAACTCCTCCAGTGTTGAGCTCTTCACCTCGGTTCCCAAGGCAGGGGGACAATATATCGGGATTCCATTCCCGTCGCGACAGGAAGAACTAAATCAATATGACCTTCTGATTCTGTATGATATAAATCTGGAATCGCTCAAGTCACGCGCCCCCCTGGTGGAATCATTTCTTGCTGACCGCGGCGGCGGATTGATGGTTTTTCTGGGGGAGAATTATTTGCGCTCGCCTTACCCGCGCTGGCTGGATCAGTTTCTTCCTTTTGTTTCGCGGAGCCGCCGGGATAAGCCGGTTTTCATGAGATTTAATGGCGTTCCGGTCGAGAATTATCTCTTTCATCCGACAGTGCGGATTGCCGAAAGCGGCGCTGCGATTCGTGACGGCTGGCGGAATCTTCCACCCTTCCAGGTTCTGGTCTCGACCGATTCAATCGCTCCGGGGGCGGAGGTTTTGGTTACGGCCGGCGCCGGTCCCGGCGGCAGGGATATGCCGATTCTCGGGTATCGCACGGTGGGAGCCGGAAAGGTGCTGGCGACCAATGCCGCCCCGTTCTGGCAGTGGAGTTTTTTCAGTTATGGATTTGGTGGAAACGGCGAAGAATATCAGAAATTTTTCGGCGGTGTGGTCAACTGGCTATCGCTAAAGGAAGAGACCGACCCGATACAGATTAAGCCCGACAAGAATGTTTACACCAAAGGGGAACCGGTCGGGTTCACAGGTGCGGTCTTTGACCTCGGGTTTCGACCGATAAGCGGGGCGACCGGGCATATTTCGCTTATCGATGAATTAAATGGTGATACCGCGGTGGCGCCACTGGTGGAAAAAGGGGATGGGTATTACCGGGCCGATTTTGGAGCGCTTTCTTCCGGACGGTACAGATATGCCGGTATCATCAGTAAAGACAACAAGACTCTCAAGGAGAGCGGCGGAGAGATTGCGGTCGAAAAATTCTCAATAGAAGAAAATCATCGCAACCCCGATTTTTCTACTCTGGCGGCAGTGGCGCGAATGACCGGCGGCGATTTTTTCCCGATGGGCGAAGCCGACAAACTGGCGGAGCGACTTAAAGCCGAGTCGATCGCGGTCTCACAGCAGAAGGAAATCGTTCTCTGGAATAAATTCTGGCTGTTGGGCATTTTCATTGCCGCTCTGGCGGGAGAATGGTTCTTGCGCAAGCGATACGAGCTGATTTGAAAGACTTACCTGACTTTCTGCTGATATCCCAATTTTGATATAGACATTTATGCCCAGGCGGTTTAAATTCCGCTGTAAATAGCCATTGAGAAAAATCAAAGGGAGAAGATGAAAATAGCTGTAATTGGGTCCGGGCTTATGGGGCGGGCGGCTGTGTATGACCTGAGCCGCGCCGAAGGTGTAAAGGAAGTGGGGCTTTTTGATTTTGACGCCGACCTGGCGCTGGAGATTGCCCGCAAATTCGGAAATGATATAACAACGGCGGCAAAGTTGGATGCCCGCGATGAAGACCAGGTGGCAAAAGCGCTTGAGAATTATGACGCCTGCATATCGGCGGTTACTTATAAGTACAACGAAGGACTGACCCGGGCGGCGATAAGGTCGCGCACGCACTTTTTCGACCTGGGGGGAAATAACGATGTGGTGCGGCTTCAGTTTGAGATGGACAATGCCGCTCGCGAAGCCGGGATAACCGTTATACCGGATTGCGGTCTGGCGCCGGGAATGGTCTCGGTTCTTGCCGCCGCCGGCATCAAGGAGTTTGATAAAGTCGATTCTCTGCGTATCCGTGTGGGCGGACTGCCCCAGGTGCCGCGCCCCCCGCTGAACTACCAATTGGTGTTCTCCTCGGAAGGGCTCATCAATGAGTATTGGGAGCCGGTCATAATTCTGGAAAACGGACAGCCCCGGACAGTCAATCCAATGACGGGACTGGAGAAACTGGAATTTGACGGCATCGGCGAACTGGAAGCATTTTATACATCGGGCGGCACCTCGACTCTCCCCGACACTTACAAAGGGGTAATCAATTTTCTGGATTATAAAACAATTCGATATCCGGGGCATTGTCATCTATTCCGCACCATGCTGGAAATCGGTCTTGGTTCGCGCAGCCCGGTGCGTGTCGGCGATATAACAGTCGAGCCGCGGGAAGTGTTCAAGCGGGTCCTGGAGAAGAATCTGACCTTCAACGAACCGGACCTGGTTCTGGTGCGCCTGATGTTTGAAGGGGCTAAAGCCGGGAACCCGAAAAAGCTGACTTATGAGATAATCGACCGTCAGGACAGCCGGACCGGATTGACCTCGATGATGCGCTGCACATCGTTCCCGGTTGCGATAATCGCCTGGATGGTCTGCAGCGACAAAATTACCGACCGCGGCGTGGTGCCGCAGGAGTTAGCGGTGGAGCCGCAGTTTTTCATCGGGCAGTTGAAGAAGCGGAATATAAATGTCGTTGTTAAGGAGTAGCCGTCCTTTGGTGCCTTTATCGTTTTGCCATTGTATTTCATAATTTTCTCTGCCGCCTTTCAGACCATTTTGTCCCCAGCGGGATTTCTTTTCTCGATATAAGACATTGCCGGATAGGAGATTGTTGATTGTGGACACTAATGGGCAATTTTTGCGAAAAAACTCAAAAAAGTCTTGAAATAATTGTAATATTTGTCCATATTATCCGCCTTGAATGTCGTATATGGATTTAAAAGTAGTTGATTATCTGACGAAAATATAAAGGAGTACGGAATGCAATTGTCAAGAAAAGCCGATTATGCCCTTCGCGCCGTCATGCATTTTGCCGGCATGCCGAAAGGAAGGCTGGCATCAATCGGCGCGGTTGCCAAAGCGCAGAAAATCCCCCGCGAATTTTTAGCCAAGATATTGAAAGACCTGACCTGGGCCGGCATCCTGGTTTCATATCAGGGAGTGACCGGCGGGTATCGGCTGGCGCGCGCCCCCAAGGATATTTCCTTTCTCGATGTGGTGGAAGCGATGGAGGGTCCCATCAGTCTCAATCTCTGCTGTGAGGGAGATAAATGCGAATGCGAGCATTATAAGGGATGCCGGATGCGCGATTTCTGGATTAAACAGCAGGACCTGTTTCGAAAGACTCTGTCGCAGGCGAATTTTGGGAAATATCGGGCTGTGATAAAAGACAACTGAGAAACAGAGTAATCTGAATTTGAGGGTGTGCCGTCCGGCGGCATACCCTTTTTTGTCTCTGAGACAATGGTTTTTCGGCAGAAAGAGGGGTTGCAATTTCGAGTCTTTTGCTATTATATTTCGTATGTAATTTGGGAAAGGTTTGGCTCATCGGGGCCAAAGAAACCGAGCATCGTGGCGCGACAACTGCTTCCTTTGTAAAGCAGGGAAATTATGTTTGTGAGAGGAGCGTACAAAATGAATCTGGAAGATAAAGATTATCGATTGCGAGTCGGTCTGGCGGAAATGCTCAAGGGCGGGGTTATAATGGATGTCACCAGCGCGGAGCAGGCAAAAATAGCGGAGCAGTCGGGAGCGGCGGCGGTAATGGCGTTGGAGCGGGTGCCGGCTGACATTCGCGCTGAAGGCGGGGTGGCGCGGATGGCCGACCCATCTGTTATTGAGGCGATTAAAAGCGCCGTTTCGATTCCGGTAATGGCAAAATGCCGGATAGGTCATTTCGCGGAAGCGGAAGTTCTGGAGGCGCTCAAAGTTGATTTCATCGATGAATCGGAAGTGCTCACCCCGGCCGATTACCAGTACCATATCGACAAATGGAAATTCCGGGTGCCATTTGTCTGCGGCTGCCGCAATCTCGGAGAAGCGCTGCGGCGGATTTCCGAGGGGGCCGCTATGATTCGCACCAAGGGTGAAGCCGGCACCGGCGATGTCTCGGAAGCGGTGAAACATCTGCGGGAAATAAATGCCGCCATGAAGCGGTTGACGGTGATGTCGGAAGAGGAGCTTTTCGGAGCGGCCAAAGAGCTGGCGGCGCCGATTGAGCTGGTGCGCCTGGTCGCCGGGACCGGGAAACTTCCGGTGCCGAATTTCGCCGCCGGCGGAGTTGCCACTCCGGCTGATGCCGCTCTGGTGATGAAACTGGGGGCCGAAGCGGTTTTTGTCGGCAGCGGAATTTTCAAATCCTCGAATCCGGAAAGGCGCGCCGCCGCCATTGTCACCGCCGTGGCACAGTTCAATGACCCGAAAGTGGTCGCCGATTGCAGCCGCGGGCTGGGTGAAGCGATGAAAGGAATTTCGGCGGCGCAGATTCCGCAGGAGAATCTTCTTCAGGTGCGGTAATATCCGTTGCCGTTGCGAGCAGATATGTTTTCCCATCTGACTGTTGGGGTTCTGGCGCTTCAGGGGGATTTTGAGCGCCATTTGTACCGTCTTTCCCTATTGAGAGCGAGAGGTCGGGAAGTTAGGTCGCTCCGCGACCTGGAGGGTCTCGATGGTTTGGTCATACCGGGCGGAGAGTCCACCACCATGAATCTTCTGCTCGACCGCTTCGATATGCGCTCGAAACTGCAGGAGCTTTGCCGTCAGAAGGGAGTCTGGGGCACGTGCGCCG
This sequence comes from Candidatus Zixiibacteriota bacterium, assembly GCA_040753495.1. Lineage (NCBI taxonomy): Bacteria > Pseudomonadati > Candidatus Zixiibacteriota > Candidatus Zixiibacteriota bacterium. The sequence goes on along the minus strand of JBFMEF010000086.1, from coordinate 2,404 downwards.
GTATGATTTTGCTGGCGCGGGAAGTAGATGACGCGCGGGTCAAACCGCTTCAAATAGTAGATATAGCGGTCAGCAGGAACGGCTACGGAAGACAGGTTGATTCCTTTCATACCGAGGTGCGGGCAGAACTGAATGGAAAACCGGCAGTTCTCAAGGCGTCATTTATCCGGGCGCCTATCGTCTCCCGGGTTGGAGAAGGGGTAAAAATTCTTTCGGAACATCAGGGAAAACCGGTTCTCCTGATTCAAAACAATTGCCTCGTAAGCAGTTTCCACACCGAGCTGGATGAAGATTTGACACTCACCAAATATTATCTCGAAAATCTCGTATCTGTATTTAAATAAATATCAGATATGGATTGTCATGACCGTTAATATATCCCCTGCGGGGCATACCTCTCAGTTAATAAAGTCGCCTGCCGCCGGTGACGGGCGCCGGCGTCTTCCGGAATGGTTGAAAGTCACGGCGAATTTTACTCCGGAATATTTCCGCATCAAGGATATCCTGGCGCGGCATAATCTGCATTCGGTCTGTCAGGAAGCCTCCTGCCCGAACATTCGGGAATGCTTCGGCGCGGGGACGGCCACTTTTCTTATCCTGGGGAATCACTGTACCCGGGGATGCCGATTTTGTGATGTCACAACGGCGCGGCCTCTGGGGCTTGACCTTGAGGAGCCGGAGCGACTCTCTAAAGTAGTGGCGGAACTGAAATTGAAGCAGGTGGTTATAACTTCGGTCACAAGAGATGACCTGCCGGATGGGGGAGCCTCTATTTTTGCCCGGACTATAGAGCTCCTCCGAAGGCAGGATAATGAAGTCAAGATTGAAGTGCTGATTCCGGATATGAAAGGGAAAGAAGAGGCGGTGCGGACAGTTCTGCTTGCCAAGCCCGATGTTTTTGCGCATAATGTTGAGACGGTCGAGCGGCTGTATCGCCGTGTTCGTCCCGGCGCCATTTTGGAGCGCTCCCTGGCAGTCCTGAAAATGGGCGACAGTTTTTCGCCCCGTCCGGTGGTCAAGACCGGCTTCATGGTCGGACTGGGGGAGACGCTGGAAGAAATCAAGGAGCTGATGGAGCATATCTACGCCACCGGGACGCAAATTGTGACGGTGGGCCAGTATCTGCAGCCGTCGGAGAAACATCTTCCGATTGAGAAATTCTATCGTCCTGATGAATTCAAGGAGATAGCGGCGATGGGAAAGGAAATCGGTTTTCAGCATGTTGAAGCAGGACCATTGGTGCGCTCTTCATACAAAGCATTTAACCAGTCCAAGGACCTGTTAGGAGTGAAATAAGTTGAAGAAGATAATAATCGCCCAGCATTATGGATTCTGCATGGGTGTGAAACGGGCTATCGCGATAGCGGAGGAAACCGCCGGAAGCAACGGCAGTGTTACCATTCTCAACGAAATCGTGCATAATGAGGCGATTGTGGAGAAGTTTCGTCGGGAAGGAGTGGGGCAGTCGTTCTCACTGGAAGATGTAAAGGAAGGGACTTTGATAATTTCCGCCCATGGGGCGTCTCCGGAAGTATTCCGAAAAGCGGAAGAAAAAGGGCTGAAAGTGGTCGATGCCACCTGCCCGCTGGTGATTAGAATTCATAAGATAGTCAAGAAACTTGCTGAAAACGGTTATCATATTCTGCATTTTGGCGACGACAAGCATGATGAGACCATCGGAATAATGGGGCATGCGCCGGACAAAGTGACGGTTATTCCGACTCTTGACGCGCTGGAAGGGCTGGGTCCAATCGACGGGAAACTGGCGATGACATCGCAGACGACCGCTCGCGTTTCGGATTTTGTCGAGGTGGAACGGCGGGCAAAAGAAAAGTATCCCCAGATTGAAATCTTTAATACCATATGTAACGCCACCAATCAGCGACAGGCGGCGATAATGGACCTGGCGCCCAAGGTGGATATGATGCTGGTGGTCGGCTCGGAATCATCGGCAAATTCCAAACGACTGGCGCAGATTTCCAAAGCGATCTGCGGCATCGCGTACCTGATCAACTCTCCTGATGATATCCGACCGCACTGGTTTGAAAACGGTGAGAAGCCTATCGAAGTGGTCGGCCTTTCGGCAGGGGCGTCGACGCCCGATTTCCTGATAGATGGCGCTATCGAGAAACTGCAGCGAATTGGGGGCGGAGAAGTAGAAGTGGTCTATCCGGAAAAGAGGATGGCGAAAAATCGTCTGGCGCTGGCGGAAGACGATGATTAATTCTTGCGGGGCGAATTTTGCGAAACATTTTCATACGTTACTCGTCTAACTTTTAGTCAATTTTAGGTACAATCTCCATACCTCACTCTTCACCGCATAAATGACGGAGTCAGTCCGAATTCTGTAGTGCATCGGGAACCGGTGAGCAATTAGATTGTTAAACCAAATGGAAGCGCCCGT